>CAZAYJ010000020.1:0-12757 GCA_964489335.1 uncultured Planctomycetia bacterium | reverse complement strand
TAATGGCGCCGTGCGGACAGGCCTTTTCGCAGCGGCGGCAGGCGATACAGCCGACCCCGCAGACGGACATAACAACCTTCCCCGGGTCATTCGACGTGCACGCCACATAAATCCTGGCTTTTTCCTGTTCAAAAGGAATAAGGACGTAAAGCTCTTTAGGACACACGTTCACACAGATGCCGCAGGCCGTGCACTTGGATTCGATGATGCGCGGA
Organism: uncultured Planctomycetia bacterium; assembly: GCA_964489335.1. Classification (GTDB taxonomy): domain Bacteria; phylum Omnitrophota; class Gorgyraeia; order Velamenicoccales; family Velamenicoccaceae; genus Velamenicoccus. The sequence continues at coordinate 12,542 of CAZAYJ010000020.1, read as the reverse complement.
TATCCCTCTCCCGTCATTTCAATGGCGCCGAATGGGCAGGCCTTGACGCACGTCCCATACGTCAGACAACCGTAAACACATTCTTTTTGACCACCGAGGACCAGTGAGGCAGCCAGGCAATCCTTTATACCGTCGTATAAAAACTTATCTTTGGCGTGGTTGCCACCGCAACAATGCAGGCAGGATACCTTCTTGGCCTTTTCTCCCAGACTCAACCCCAGCATAGCGGCAATGTCTTTCTTGTTCTCCGCCGCCGCGACAGAACAGGAATGAAGATCGAGTTCTCCGGCCAGGAGTGCCTGCGCAAAACCTATGCAGCCAGCCTTGCCGCAGGAGCCGCAATTGGCGCCCGGCAACTTAGCCAAGATCTTCTCAATCGTCGGATCCACCGGAACATGAAACTTCTTCGACGCATAAGCCAGCACAAGCCCGAAAAAAATCCCCAGACCGCACAATGTCGCTATGGAAGCAGTGATGCTGGTTGCCATACTATCGTTATATCCTCATGCCTACAAACCCCATAAAGGCCAAACTCATGATCGAAGCGATGACGAAGGCGATCGGAAGCCCCTCCATCGATTCAGGGATATCCGCCAGCTCAAGGCGCTCACGGATACCCGACATCAACATCAGGACAAAAAGAAAGCCAACGCCGGCGCAAAACACCTGAAGCACGGAATAGCCGAAGCTTCCCGCGATCGCCTTGCCTCCGACAAAAAAATCTTCCGTATTGATAACTGTCACGCCCAGAACGACACAGTTGGTCGTGATCAAAGGCAGGTAGATCCCAAGCGCACGATAGAGTGCCGGCGACATCTTCAAGATAACCATCTCAATGAACTGGACCGAAGCAGCGATAATTAAGATAAAAACGACCGTGCGCATATAATCGATCCTGAAAGGAAGCAAAACATAATTGTAGGCGGCCCAGGTCATGACGCCCGACAAAAGCAGGACAAAGATAACGGCCAGACCCATGCTGAAGGCGGGTTTTGTCTTTTTGGAAACGCCCAAAAAAGGACAAAGCCCCATGAATTTAAAAAGGATATAGTTGTTGATGAGGAGATTGCTGATTATGATCGCAAAGATCTTGCCCATTTGATAACCCCCATAAGAAGCCCCAGGATGAGGAGCGCGCCCGGCGCCAGAGACAAGACAAGCGCAGGCTCAAAACGATGAGAAATGCTTCCGCCCGCCAGGGTGCCGCTGCCGAGCGGCTCGCGGAGCGTCGAGATAATGAGGAGCGCCAGAGTAAACCCCAGCCCCATCCCCAAGCCGTCGGCCAGCGACGGCAAGACCGGGTTTTTCGACGCAAAGGCCTCGGCCCGGCCCAGGATGATACAATTGACAACGATCAAAGGCACATAAACGCCCAGCGCCCTGTTTAAGGCCGGTGCATAAGCCTTCATGACCATCTCGACGATAACGACGAAAGCGGCGATCACGACGATATAGCACGGAATACGGATCTTGTCCGGGATAAACCTGCGAATAGCCGAAATGATGGCATTGGAAAAAACAAGGACAAAAGTCGCCGCCAAACCCATGCCGATGGCATTATTGACGGAGGTCGAGACGGCAAGCGTCGGACAAAGGCCAAGGACGATAAAAAAGATGGGATTTTCCGAAAAAATACCCTTAATAAATTCGTGCCAGAGTCTCTTCATCGGCCTGCTCCATATCTGCGCTTCTGCACGAAACGATCGATCAGCGGGGCGGCCGCATTCATGATCAGGATGGAATAGCATACACCTTCGGGGTATCCGCCCCAGCGGCGGATGATGCCTGTTAACAAACCGCAGCAGACGCCGAAAATCACCTGGCCCTTCTTAGTGACCGGTGACGTCACATAATCCGTCGCCATGAAGAACGCACCCAGGACCAGGCCGCCGGAGAGGACCTGAAAAAGCACATCCCCCCGGCCGAAACCAGCCGGGGCACCGAACATCCACATGAAAACAGCGACAGTAGCCACATAACTGACCGGGATATGCCAGCTGATGATGCCTTTGTATAAAAGATAAACGCCCCCTAAAAGCAAGGCCAGGATACACACCTCGCCGAGCGCACCGCCGCGGTTGCCGATCAAAAGGTCCCAGTAGGAAAGGCCAAGATCGACAACCCCCGAGGCCTTGCCTTCCTTGATAAGAGACAAGGGTGTCGCCTGCGTCACGGCGTCATAGATGAACGGCCTGGTGAACGTCGTCATGTATTTCGGCCATGCCGCCATAAGAAACGCCCGGCCAGCCAAAGCCGGATTAAAAATATTCCGGCCCAATCCGCCGAAGGCCTGCTTGGCGATGGCGATGGCAAAGATACTGCCAATCACCGCCACCCAGACCGGACAGTGCGCCGGAAGATTATAAGCCAATAAGAGCCCTGTCATAAAAGCACTGCCGTCATAAACGGTTACTTTTTGTCCCCGCGCTTTCTGGATCAAGGCCTCGGTCCCGACAGCCGCCAGGACGCTCGAGACGATCACCCACAGCGCCGAAGGCCCAAAGATAAAAAGGGCAACGAGACCCGCCGGGATCAACGCCAGATTGACCCGCCACATGATGCCGACGATGGACTCGTTTTTACGCATATGAGGGGCATGTGCCACAAAAAATTTATCGGCCACTTTGTACGCTCTCCATGATTTTCTCGGCTTTTTCTTTGACGGAAACGATGACGGCCAGGGAAGAAATCGTGGCACCCGTGATCGTTTCGACATTGGGCTCCAGCCCCTTATAGCTCTTGGACTCGAACTGGGTCTGGAACCACGGCCGAGGCCTCTGCGCGATCTTGGCCCTCCTGAGGACCACATCCCAGAATGTCTCTTTTTGCCGGACCTCTTCGATGCGCGACCCGAGTCCTGGCGTCTCGTTCTGCGACAAAATCTTGATGCGCTGAATAATCCCCTTGGTATCCATGCCCACCATGGTCACGATCGTGCTGGAATACCCCCTCTTTTCCGCCTTAAAGGCATATCCCAGAAGATCGCCCGATGCATTCAAGGCCCTGTAATAAAAAATATTTCCCTTGTCTTCCACCGGCTCAAAACGCGCCGCCCCGGGATAGACATCCCTGAGGGCCAATTCTTCCTCCATTTTCGCCTGGGCGGCGACCTTCGGTTGCGTCACGTTGTACACAACGCTCAAGAGCCCTGAAGCCGCCAAACAAATAATAGCCAACGTAGCCGCATACCTGACAAAGTTATTTTGCATGGGATTTCCTGATTTTGATTTTCGCCGCCTTGATCGCCTGGACAATGTGGCGCCGGCCCGGACACAGATAGGCACACAGGCCGCATTCAATACAATCCATGACCCCATAATCCTCCGCCAGGTCCAGACGCCCTTTGGCGATGGCCAGCGCGATCAGGCCCGGGTTCAGGCCTATGGGGCAATTCTCGACACACTGCCCGCAGCGCACACAAAAAGACTCTTCCTGTTCCTTTTCCTCATCCTCATCCAGAGCCAGGATGCCGCTCGTCCCCTTGATCACCGGCGCCTCAGGCGTAAACTGAGCAATACCCATCATCGGCCCGCCCATGATGATCCTCTTAGGCTCCCTTGTCATCGGACCACACTGCTCCAAAAGATCTTTCACCGGCGTCCCCAGACGCACCAAAAGATTCTTCGGATTCTCTAGGCATGCGCCGGAAACCGTCATCACGCGCTCATAAAGGGGTTTACGGAGATAAACAGCCTCGTAAATGGCGACGACGGTACCGACATTCTGCACAAGGACCCCGATATCAAAAGGGAGTTTTCCCGACGGAACCTCACGGCGAAGACACGATTTGATTACCTGCTTCTCGCCGCCCTGCGGATAGGCCGTCTTCAGAACGATCACGCGCCACCCCAAAGACTCTACTGCTTCCTTCATGCGACGGATGGCCTGCGGCTTATTATCCTCGATGACGATAAAAATATTCTCCGGTTGTATGGTCCGGGCGACAAGCTTGATCCCCTCGACAATCTGAGAGGATCTCTCGATCATAAGCCGGCTGTCCGCCGTCAAATACGGTTCGCACTCCGCGCCGTTAACGATAAAATCTTTTATCGGGCGGGCCGGCGCCAGCTTGATATGTGTCGGAAACGTGGCGCCGCCGAGACCGACGATACCGGATTCAAAAACGATAGCCCTGACTTCGGCTGGCGTCAGCAAGGCGACCTCCTCGGCCGTCCGGGGCTTCATCGACTCCGCCGCCTCGTCTTTGCCGTCTGCCTCGATCTCGATGGCCCGGCAAAGACCAAAAACCGGATGCGGAAAATCGGCGACCTGTTTAACCGTCCCGGAGATAGACGCATGCACAGGAGCAAAGACACCCTTGTCCGACGTCGCCAGGCAATCGCCGCGCCTAACATGGTCTTGTGTCTTGACAAGCACCTTGTCGAGTCTTTTTCCTAAATGTTGTATGAGGGGAAGAACCACACGGCGAGGCAAAACCGCCTGTTCGATAGGCTTGTTTTCGGTGAAATGTTTATGCTCTTCGATCCTGACCATAAAATTTCAGTAACCCTCCGATGCCCGCGAAGACCAGAAAAGCGCTGACGCCCAGGAGGATCTTCACCGAACCGATGCGGTCGGCCAGGGGCGCGGCGATCATCATACTCGCCAAAAAACCCAGATGCATGATGACTTCAAGCGAACTGAAGACCTTGCCGCGCATGGAATTATCCGTCAGCTGATGCACCATGGTATTGGTGACCGTCATGATGGGAGATACGGCAAGACCAAGAATAAAAGTCAGGCCCATCGCTAACAGCAAGTGGGGCAGCCGGATAACGGCCACGACAAAGCCAGATAATATCACCCCCGCCGCCAGAATACAAGCGAAAATCGTCCTCACCCCCGAAGTCTTTTGGCCCAGGCGGCCATAGCCCAGGGAGCCTACAAACAGACCCAGGCCGAGCGCAACTACCAGGAGACCGAGCTCCTTGGTGACGGAAGCAAAAGCCTCCTGTACGAAAACGATTGCCACCACATAAACCGCTCCCAAGGCGGCCCAAAGAAAGAAAAGGATTCCAAAACAAGAGCTCATGCGAGGGTCTTTCTTCAGAAACATGACCGCGTCTTTCATCTCTTCCAGGGCGGATTTACGGATCACATCCGCGATATCCTTGCCCACCTCAATCAGTTTCTCCTTCTTGGCCTGCCGGATGAGCTTCGTACTTAAGAAAAAAATCATGATGCCCGATATCAAAAAGCTGGCGCCGTCGATCGTAAAACCGCCCTGGGCCCCCACCATGCCGACAAGGATACCGCCGAGGCCGAAGCCGAACATGGCGGCGACCATCCCTGTCGTATTCACCAGAGAATTCGCCAATAGCAGGTCATCGGCCTTCACTAAGTCCGGGATGATGGACATCTTGGCCGGCACGTAAAAGCGCGCCAGGGAAAATACGATAAAGACAACGATATAGATGGGCCACAGAGAGGACAGCCGCATCAGCCACAGGGGGATAAGAAGAATCAGGATGCCGCGCAGGATATCGCAGACGACCATCGTCCGGCGCCTGTCCCAGCGATCCACATACACACCGGCAATGGGACCGATCAGGAATACGGGCACGATGGTAAAGGCCATGATCTTGGCCATCTGCGTCGTCGATCCGGGCGCATAACGATAAACGAGAGCGATCAACGCCATCTGATCAAGCCTGTCGCCGAACTGCGAAATGATCTGCGCCAGCCAAAGAAGAGAAAAATTACGGTTTCGAAGAATATTGCGGAATCGGGCCATACGGGAATTAACCAGTTGACCAGTTATGAGCTAACGAGTTGAAAGGAGCAACAGACAGACAAAAAACGTTTCAACAAAAAAATAAAGCCGATGAGAGGGATTGAACCTCCGACCCGCGCTTTACGAAAGCGCTGCTCTACCAGCTGAGCTACATCGGCATAAAATTTATTTGCTCAACGACGGAATACCTTAGGAATGTCTGATTATAGCAAAACTTTTTTTTAAACTCAAGAGAGGATTCGTCTCCTCTTTTTTAAGATCGCAACTATCAGGAGAATAAGCAGATAGATACCTATGGCGGCCAGCCGCGGCAGGCAAAATCTACAAAAGAACATCCCGCGCATGCCGGCAAAAAACCTGTTGACCCACAGAAAGACAAAAACCAAAAGATCATTGGCAAGGGCCAGATATCGCGCCAAGGGCGCGAACCAACAAAAGCAAAGAAAGGAAAAACCAGCCGCCATCACAAGCCCCGCGAGGGGTATGACGATCATATTGGCGACCAAGCCGATCAAAGACAAGTTACCGAAGGCATAGGCGATCAAAGGCGCTGTTCCCAACCAAGCGCAAAAGGACACTGCCCCTCCTGTAGCCAGCCTCCGGCCCCAACGGCTCAACAATGGCGGGTGGGACAGATATTTTTCAAATAAGACAGCCGGATTCACAAGGGGATACACCCAAAAAATAAAAAACACGCTTAAAAAAGAAAGCTGGAACCCCCTGGAAAACAATTCAAGAGGGTCAAATAACAAAATGGCTAATACGCTCAAACACAGTGCATTCAAAAACAATGGATTGCGCTCGACGACAAGGCAAAAGATAAACGCGCAAGACATGACGGTGGCGCGCACAACAGGGGCCGAAGCTCCGGTAAGAAGGCAATAGGCCGAGAGAAGAAGAACCGTGAGCCCTGCCCTGACCCGGCCTTTAAGCCGGAATACTTTCAAAAGGACCATCACGCCGAAAGCAATGATCCCGACGTGCGAGCCGCTAACGACAAAAATATGCCATGTCCCTGCCCTGACGGCATCTTGGCGCAGCGCCTCCGGAAATTCCGCCCTCTTGCCCAAAAGCATGCCTTCCAAAACTCGCGCCGCCTCGCCCGAATGAAAAAGGCGGATACGCCTAGAAAAATACCGTCGGGTAAAAAACACCCCGCGGGCATACGCCGCAGCCTTACTCCATCCCAGGCGCGCCACAGGCGCCTGAAGCCAAAGAACCGCATCGTCTCCGCGGACCTGAAAAACCCTGTTTAAAGAACTCATGGGGGACAAGCGGCCGCGGCACGCCACCCGGTCACCGTAAAAAAGAGAGTGATCTTTGTCTGAAATACCGGAGGCCTGCGACTGTAAGACCTTTTTGACGTGCACACGCACGCGGCCGCCGGCGCGCCGGCAAAGGCCTTCTTGACAGAACTCTTGGACCTTCAAAGAAAAGTTTTGCGACGGGTCGTCATCTGTTACGACAACTCCGCGGAGCTCGCAGGGCCCCTTCCAGACGGAGACAATTTCTCGCGGCGGCATTGTCCTGATGCTGGCGGCATACATGCCCAGGAGGACCGCGCAGCCTGCCGCGCAGCCAATAAACCATTTCGGCCGCCGAACCGTTAAACAACAAGCCGCCAGAGCGAACAAAAGAAAAATCGGGAAATAATCCGGCGGCACATGTAAGCCGGCGGTCGAAAGAATACCCGAGACATAACACAGGGTAAAAACCACAACCGGGGGCACATACACGAAACGGCGCTCTTCCATAACCATCCTCGGGAAAGCGCTTGCGGGAAAGGACCTTAGCGAGCGAGAGGTGCGTGCGGGAGAGCTACTTTTCCTGCTGGGCCGCGATACGCAGCCGTTCGATCCCCAGACCGTTCAAAACATCCAGGACCCGTACGACATTCTTGAACGGCGCCAAGCGATCGACTTGCACAATGACCGTCATGCCTGGTTCGGCCGCCTTCTTTTGCATGAGGCGGTCTTCCAGCTCTTTATACGTCACAACCTCGCCTTCGAGATACAACGGGCCTTCGCCGGAAAGCACGATCGTCACATGGCCACCGGAAGAGCCGGGATTCATGACGTGCCTGGCCGAAGGCAAATTGACCTTGATCACCTTGGCCTTCGTCGGATTGAAGGTATAAAGAAGACTAAACGAAATAAAGAAAAAGATAAACATGTTCAAGACGATGTCCGTCATAGCGACGGATTCAAGATTGAACATGTATTTTCTGGTCGGGGCGATCTTCACAGGACCTTTCCTTTTGTCAGAAGCTCCAGGAGTTGCGAACAATAGTCGTCAAGCTCATGGGAGAAATATTTGATACGGCTGATGAAATAATTGTAACACAGGTAGTATGGGATCGCGACGATGAGCCCGGCGGCGGTCGTGATCATCGCCTCGTAAATCCCTCCGGCGAGAGCGCTGACCGTCACGTCGTTGCCGGCTTTCTCCCAGGCCATGAAAGCGCGGATAAGACCTGTGATTGTCCCCAGAAAACCCATAAGAGGCGATATCCCCACGACGGACACCAGACCTCCCAGTCTCTTCTCCAGTGTCTTGACCGCATGATTGCCCATACGTTCCAGGAGTTTCTCAAGCTCTGCGCGGGACAGGAGCCGGTTGTCAACGGCCGCCGCATACATGGCGGCCAGGGGATAATCCTTTTTTTGGCTGCAGATCTCAAGCGCCTCCCTGTACCTGCCTTTGTCGACGAGATTCAAGATCTCCTTGGAGAACTTCTGCATGTCCAGCCGATAGACGCGCCGGATGACGATAAACCTGTCGATGATAATCCCGGCGCCGGCAATGCTGGCCAGGATGATCGGAATCATCATAATCCCGCCTTTAACAATGAAAAATAACATGCAAAACCCCTTTCCGACCGCCAGCCTTGAAACCAGAGACCAACGGATGCCGACAGCTTGATTTTATCTGACAAACAAGTATTTCTTAAAACCGGCGACTTTTTTGTCGCCGATCCCCTTCAAAAGCTTGAGTTCCTCGACCGAGCTGAAACGGCCTTTAAGGGAACGGATCCGCAAAATCTCCTGCGCGGTCTTCTCTCCGATACCCGGCACCGCCACAAGCTCCGCCATAGTGGCCCGGTTAAGATCCACAACGCGGGGCGCCTGCGTATCTGCGTAAACCTCGACAGCACTCCTGTTACAGCCAAAGGCCTTGCGGCCATGCGTCCAAAATAGGCCCATGCTCAGAAGGACGCACAAAAAAATAAGGACTTTCCGTTCTTGGGAAGTCAATGAGATCATGACACAACAATACTGACAAGTTTTTTAGGCACCACGATCACCTTACGCACAGTCTTGGAGGCCGTCCACTCCCTGACCTTCGGATCGGCCAAGGCCGCCCGACGGACTTCTTCATCTCCAGCGTCAACGTTCAACAAAAGCCTGGAACGCACCTTGCCGTTGACCTGGATAATGTAAGTCGCTTCTTCCTCGACCAGAAGGGACGAATCAAAAGACGGCCATGACGCCCTAAAAATGCTTGTCTTGTTCCCCAGCATCCTCCACATCTCCTCGCAGATATGAGGCACAAAGGGCGCCAAGAGGATCACGATGGTCTTGACGGCCTCTGCCGCGACGCTTGAACGCTGCTCATCCTCCGTAAGTTTGTAGAGTTCATTGACCAACTCCATAATGCTGGAGATGGCGGTGTTGAACTTAAACCCGCCCTCCATGTCGGAGGTGACTTTTTTGATCGTCTGGTGCATTTTCTTGGTAACAGCGTCGAGGCCTTGAGACGACATGCGGCTGCCGCCGGCCGCTGTGCCGAGGCCATCAGCCAGACGCCACACACGATTCAAAAAGCGCCAGGCGCCGTCCATGCCCTTGTCATTCCAGTCGAGCTCCGCCTCTGGCGGAGCCGCAAAAAGGATGAAGAGCCTCAACGTATCGGCGCCGTAATTCTTGATGATCTCGTCGGGATCAACGATGTTGCCCCTGGACTTGGACATGACCTCGCCTTCCTTGAGCACCATGCCCTGTGTCAGCAGGCGCTGGAACGGCTCGCGCACAGCGACCAATCCCAGATCCGCCAAAAATTTCGTATAAAAACGGGAATACAAAAGATGCAAAACGGCGTGCTCGATGCCGCCGATATACTGGTCAACGGGCATCCAATAAGCGGCTTCCTCTTTGTCAAAGGGCGCCATCGCGCATTGAGGCGAGCAAAACCTCAAAAAATACCACGACGAGTCAATAAATGTCGCCATGGTGTCCGTTTCCCGGCGGGCCGGCGCGCCGCATTTGGGACACTTTGTCTCGACAAATTCCTTGACCTTCGCCAGCGGACTCCCGCCCTCTCCGGTGAATGTCACGTTCTTAGGCAGGACGACCGGCAGGTCTTTTTCCGGCACGCCGACAATGCCGCAAGACGCGCAATAGACAACGGGGATAGGTGTCCCCCAGTAACGCTGGCGCGAGATGAGCCAGTCGCGCAGTCGCCAGTAGACGGCAATCTTCCCCATCATCTTGTCTTCCATCCAACAGGCGATCTTCTTCTTGGCGTCATTACTGCTCAGGCCGTTGAAAGCGCCGGAATTAACCATGACGCCCTCGGCCTCAAAGGCCTCCTGCATCGTCTCCAGCGACAACGGCTGGTCTTTGGGCTGAATTACGATGCGCATGGCCAGGCTGTGTTCTTTGGCAAACAGAAAATCCCTCTGGTCGTGTGTCGGCACAGCCATGATTGCGCCTGTGCCGTAATCCATCAGGACATAATCCGCGACCCAGATGGGGATCTTTTCGCCGTTGACGGGATTGACCGCATAAGCGCCTGTAAAGCATCCTTCTTTCTTGACATCCTCGGCGACACGTGCCAGCTTAGTCTCTTTGGCGACGCGGTCGATAAACCGCAGCACTTCCTGTTCCTGCGGTTTCCCGGAGATAAGCTTCTTCACAAGAGGATGTTCCGGCGCCAGGACGACATAGGTCGCGCCGAAAATCGTATCTGGACGCGTCGTGAAAACCCTCAATGTCTCGCCGTTCTCCAGTTTGAAAAATATCTCGACGCCGTAGCTTTTGCCGATCCAGTTCTTCTGCATCGCAATCACGCGTTCCGGCCAATTTTCCAGCACACCCAAGTCGTCCAGCAGACGGTCGCTGTAGGCGGTGATCTTGAGATACCACTGCTCCAGCTCTTTCTCGACAACAGGCGTGTGGCAACGCCAGCAGCCGCCGTCGACAACCTCTTCGTTGGCCAAAGTCGTCTCGCAGCTAGGGCACCAATTAACGCTGGAGGCCTTTTTATACGCCAGACCTCGCTCCAACATCTTCAAAAAGATCCACTGGTTCCACTGATAATATTCCGCAAGACAGGTAGATACCTCTCTGTCCCAGTCATAGGAAAACCCCATACGCAGAAGTTCCTGTTTCATCCAGTCGATACACTTGAGCGTCCAGGTCTCGGGGTCCGACTTGTGCTTGATGGCGGCATTCTCGGCAGGTTGCCCGAAGGCATCGAATCCCATAGGATGCAATACCTGAAAACCCTGCAGGATCTTGTAGCGGGCCACAACGTCGCCGATGGTATAATTGCGCACGTGCCCCATATGGATGCGGCCCGACGGATAAGGGAACATCTCCAGGACGTAATATTTCGGCCTGGCCTTATCCGGGACGGCCCGGTAGAGTTTTTCCTCGGCCCAGATCTTCTGCCACTTGCTTTCCAAATCTTTAAAATGATAATCCATAGTTTTATGACTTGCTGTTTCCGCTTGAGGTCGGCATCATGCGACCATCGCCTTGAGCCGTTTCATGTTCATAGCGTCCGACTGCGGCGTTTCCTTCGGCGTCTCAAGGATAAAGGCCGCTTCGTGCAGCGCGGGATGGTTGACGATGTATTTCAGGGCGGCGGCGCCGATCAGGCCCTTTCCAATATGCTGATGCCTGTCATGGTGGGACGCACAGGCCGTCATCGAATCATTGAAATGGACGACGCAGATGGCGCCCTTGCGCGTCCTCTCTTCGATATGGGCCAGAAGCATATCCACGACCCGGGACTTGCGGATATCGAATCCCGCCTCGAAGGCATGCGCCGTATCCAAGCAAACCCCCAACCGATGGCTGTCTTTGACATGCCCAAAGATCCTGCGATGGTGGTCAAACGTCGCCCCAAGCCATGATCCGGAACCGGCCGTATTCTCCAAAAGCAGTTTGACGCTCAAATCCCTGGTTTCTTTAAAGATCTCGTTGACAGCCGCAATAAACGCCTTAAGCCCTCGAGGAAGCGTACTGTTCTTATAGCTGCCCATGTGGGTCACGAGATATTCGGCACCCAAAAGAGCAGCTTCGTGCATATCTTCGATATAGGCCGCAATGGATTTTTTATAAAGAGGACCGTAACTCGTTGCCAGATTTATAAGATATGGCACATGGACGGCCACAATCCCGATGCCCTGTTCTTTGCGTCTTCTCCTGAATTCCCTGGCGTCGTCTTCTCCAAGCCCCAGCTGCCTCCACTGCCTGGGGTTCCGCGAAAAAATCTGCATGGCGCTACAGCCAAGGCCCGCCGCCCTATCGACAGATTCATAGATTTTCCCGCTTGTAGAGACGTGGATACCCAAAAACATGAGGGTTTTCTCGAGGCCTTTCGAAACGAATAGGGTGATATTAACACAAAACTGCAAAGCCTTCAACAATATTTGACGGCGTGAAACCACGATCCGCCATCCTCCCGGCCCCTCCTTTAAATGTTGACAACCCAGGTGGTCTATACTATGATTATAAAGCCATTTTAATGATGAGAGGTAAATTGGGGCTGTAGCTCAGCTGGGAGAGTGCCTGACTGGCAG
>CAZAYJ010000019.1:0-13025 GCA_964489335.1 uncultured Planctomycetia bacterium | reverse complement strand
AGCTAAAAATTTCTGTCTGCAACCAGCCTCGTCTCGGCCCTGGCCGATAGGCCTGGCCAGGACTCGGCGGGCATCCAGAAATTTTTCAGCTACACTCGGAGTTAATCCCGCCAGAGGCGGGATTAAGGAGTTTGTAATGAAATCATTCTCTCGGTTCACGGTCTTGGTCGGACTTTTGGCAGTTTTCCTTTTTTCGGCGATGCGCCTGGAGGCGGCGGACCCGGTTGTCGTCGAGCTCCACTTTCAGAACGGCGTCAAATACTATAAACGCGGGCTGTATGACCGCGCCGTCGAGGAATTCGAAAAGACCTTGAATATGGAGCCGGAGCATGAGGAGGCCAAGATCTATCTGGAGAAGGTTCGTCTTATCCAGAAGAACCAGACGAAGGTGGAGGCCAAGGCGAGCCAGAATGCCGAGCTCAAACAGCTCTATGAGGACGCCCGCAAGTTCTATGCAGCGCATAAATATCAGGAGACGATTGATACCTGCAATAAGATTCTTCAAATCAAACCTATCGATGATTTCGCATCTTACTACAGGGAAGAAAGCGAGATCATGATCTCGCGGCAACTGAAGCGCGAGAAAAAGGCCCAGGATAAAGAGAGGCTTAGGGAGGCTAGGAAGCAGGCTCAGATCGATAAGGTTCAGCAAAAAGAAGAGATGAGGGCTGCCAGAGAACAAGCCAAGATCGATCAGGCCCAACAGAGAGAACAGTTGAAAGAATCCAGAAAACAGGCCAAGATTGACAGAGCGGAGGAAAAAGAAAGGCTGAAAGAGGCCAAAAGGCAGGCGAAGATTGATAGAGAGAACGAGAAAAAAGAGAAGATGGCTGAGCGCAGGGCGGCCCGCGAAGCCGCGCGCCGGCCTGTAGACAAGACAAACCGCGAGGCGGTCGTCCAGCAGGACCTGGCGGCTTACGAAGTGGAGTCGATGTCGCGCGCTAAGCCTGAAGGCGAGACAGAAAGCCCCGCCGACATGAAGATGCGTCAGCGCCAGGAAAAGCTGGCACAGAAGGAGCAGCGGCGCCAGGAAAAGCTTCAGGCCAAAGAAGAGAGAAAGAAGGAAAAAGAAGAGCGCCGTGCGGCCAAGAAAGCGGCCATTGAAGAACGGCGGCAGGCCAAGATAGACGCCAAGGTGCGTAAGGCCTTGGGGACGGAAGAAAAGACAGCGGCTCCGAAGGGGAGCGCCGAAGAGCGCCGTGCGGCCAAGCAGGCCAGGATAGAGGCCGCGCAGGATAAGCGCACCCAAAAACAGATAGAGGCCGCCCGGCGAAAGCAGGAGGCCATAGACCGCAAGCAGGATGTCCGTGTGCAAAAGGCGCTCAAGAAAGAAACAGCCAAACAGACGGCGCAGGCGCGCAAAGACAACAAAGAGCTCTTTTTGAAAGGCGTTGACCTCTACGGCAAGAAGAAATACGCTGAAGCAGTCGCCGCTTTTGAATCGTTGATTGAAGCCGAAAGCCAGACGACAGGGGCCGTTTATACCGGCACGGCGCGCCGCCTGATGGATAAGGCGCAGCAGCGGCTTACGGGCGAAGGCAAGGATAAAGAGATTGAGAGTAAAAAAAATTAACGGCTTGCGGGTGAGTGGGTAAAGGAGTTAGAAAAGAAGGCCTATGGAACCTAAAACAGAGATTGTCAAGATCGAGAAGCCCGAGCAGATCAACGTAATCCTAGGACAGTCTCATTTCATCAAGACCGTCGAGGACCTCTATGAGGTGTTGATCGGCTCGGTGCCCGGCATCAAGTGCGGCATCGCATTCTGCGAGGCGTCCGGCGCCTGCAAGGTGCGCGTCGAAGGCTCGGACGAAACCATGAAGCGGCTGGCGGCCGACAATGCGCTGAAGCTGGGGTGCGGCCATTCTTTTATCATTTTTTTGGATGGCGCTTTTCCCATCAATGTCCTGAATGCCGTCAAGGCCGTCCCGGAGGTCTGCGGGATCTATTGCGCGACAGCCAATGCCCTTGAGGTGATCGTGATAGAGACCGCCGCCGGCCGCGGCATCGCGGGTGTCATCGACGGCGCGCGGCCCAAAGGCGTCGAAGATGAAGCAGACGTCCGCTGGCGCAAGGATTTCCTCAGAAAGATCGGATATAAAATCCAATAGGGCCTGCGTCGGCTTCATGACGCCGGCTGCGGGACCCGTTGTCAGAAAGAATTCTTATGACTCGTAAGGAATTTTGTCGCTGGATGGCTTATTCATCAGGGCGCGTCGTCATCGGCTTCTGCGATTTCGCGGGAAGCATCGTGCCTTTGGGATTTTTGTACGCTTTCGGCCGCTTTTTCGGATGGGCGGGTTATACGTTTGCCGTCAAGCATAGGCGGATCGCCATCGAGAGCCTGACCATGGCCTTCGGCAGAACCAAGACGCCGCAGGAGATACGCCGTATCTGCCGCGAATGCTTCAATACGATGGCCTGTTCGGCCGTCGAGTTTTTTATGTTCATGAAGCACCCCGAGCGTATCAAAAAGTTTGTGGACATCGAGGGCGTTGACAATCTCAAGAAAGCCCTTGCCGAAGGCAAAGGGGTCGTGGCGATCAGCGCGCATTTCGGCAGCTTTCCTCTGCTCTTGACGCGGTTGGCGCAGGAAGGATTCAATGTTCATGCGGTCATGAGGCATATGCGCGACCAGAAGCTTGATGAACTCTTTGAGGACAAGAGGCGCCTGATGCACGTTGGCTCCATTTACACCCAGCCCCGTCAGGCATGTGTCAGCCAGAGTCTTAAGGTCCTGCGCGACAATGAGGTTCTTTTTGTTCAGCTCGACCAGAATTTCGGCACCGGCGGCGTCTTTGTGGATTTTTTCGGCGTCAAGGCCGCGACAGCGACAGGTCCAGTCGTTTTTTCCATGCGTACCGGCGCGCCAATCGTTCCTATGTTTATTTATCGTCTTGGCGGCCCGCGGCATCGTATCGTGATTGAGCCGCCGATCCATATAGAGGAGATCGGCACCAAGAGCGAACGGCTCCTGCACGCAGTTGAGCGGCTGACGGTCCTGATTGAAAGATATATCCGCAAGTATCCCTATGAATGGGGATGGATCCATAAGCGCTGGAAAGCCAGGCCCAAGGAGGAGAGGGAGGCCGTGGCCGCGGCGTCTGCCGCGGTGGTAAGCGACGATAGGACATAAACACCGAAAAGGAGAATCAAGACATGACGACTTTCGATGCGATTCTTTCAAAAAAGAATACACTGGCCGCTTCTGCCATGAAGACCGGCGCCATGACGGTCCTTTTGTGCTTCTCGTCTCTTGTCAGGATCCCTCTGTTTTTTACGCCTGTCCCGGTGACGCTCCAGACCTTTGTCGTTTTTCTGGCGGGCGGTCTCTTGAGTCCCGTTGAGGCCTTTGTGTCCGTTGCCGCCTATATCGCTATCGGTGTTTTCGGCGCGCCTTTTTTTGCCAATGCCGGATGGGGCATCCCGTATCTGTTGGGCCCGACAGGCGGTTACCTTTTGGGTTTCCTGGCGGCGGCCTGGATGATGAGCAGTCTTCGGCAGGTGTTGTCCTTGAAGACGGTGGCCGGGAGTTTCACAATCATGGCGCTCGGCATGGCCGTGATTCATGCCTGCGGCGCATTATGGCTGGTGGCGGGCCTGCGCATGACGGCCCTCCAGGCCCTGGCTTTGGGGAGTCTGCCTTTTGTTTTGCCGGATCTGATGAAGGCCTGGATAGCGGCATGGATTTGCGCGCAATGCCGTAAATAAAACACAAGGGAAAACGAACGGGAGGAGCCCAATCATGAAAATTAGCGAGATCATGACCAAAGAGGTAAAAACGCTCTCGCCCGATACGCCCGCCGTCGATGCGCTCAAACGTCTCTTCGAAAATAAGATCAGCGGCTTGCCGGTCGTGGACGGCAAGGGCAGGCTCGTGGGGATGTTTACGGAAAAGGACATCCTGCGCGCCATTCTGCCCAGCTATGTGTCGCAGGTCGGCCGTTTCGTTTACGAAAACAGCCCCAAGACCATCAAATGCAAGGTGGCCAAACTCGCCAGCGCCAAGGTCGGCGAGCTGATGCGCAAAGAGGTCGTGAAGGTTTCCGAAGAGGCCCCTGTGTGCGAGGTGGCCCACATCATGCTGACGCAGAACGTCCGCAGGGTCCCTGTCGTCGATGCCGAAGACAGGATCAAGGGGATCGTGGCGCGTTCCGACGTCCTGGACCAGCTGCTTAAAGGATGAAAAAAATCGTCCTCAAATTCGGCGGTCTTCTTTTCGTTTCCGTGGCCTCCGGCCTCGTGAGTCACGCCTGCGGCCTGAATCCACACCAGGCCTTGTCACTGGCCATCTTCGTGGCGTCCGTCATGGGGACGCTTTTTTTCTGGGAGTTTCGCCTCAGCTTCGCCTTTTTGGGTTCCGGCCTGCTTCTGGTCGCCAAGGCGATCGACCTCGACAGTTTCCTAAAATTGACGTCTCTCGACGTGATTCTTTTTTTGGCGGGGATGATGATCGTCGTCAGCCTGCTCAAGGATGCCGGGTTTTTTGCGTGGCTGGTGGCGTTGATCCTCAGGGCCAGAAACCTTTCCGGGAAAAAATTTACCTTTTTGGTCATGGTCATCTCGGGGGTGCTTGCCTGCGCCGTCGACGAGGTGACGTCCATCATCTTCATGGTCGCGGCAATCCTGGAGATCTGCGATTATTACGAGGTGACGCCGACGCCGTTCATCATTATCTCGGTTTTAGCGACCAATATTGGTTCGGCCGCGACGGTCATGGGTAATCCGATCGGCATCCTGATCGCGACCAAGGCGAACATGAGCTTTGAGGATTTTCTCCTGACACCGTTTCCCATTGCGCTTATCGCTCTGCTGATAACGATCCTGGTTGTCTTTCGCTGGTACGGCCGCGCGATTACAGAGTTCGACCGTCATATCCAAGAGATGAAGGCCGACGATATCCTGTTGAGGCTTATCTCCGTGCCCATGGATCGGCACCTGAAGACGTCGTTGACCGTCTTCGGCGGCATGATGGTTACGATCGTCCTCCACCGGCGCCTGGAGTTGCTTCTGGGTTTGACCGAGAACACGATCCTTTTGATCGCGCCGATGCTTACCGCCGGTGTCATCATGGTCTGGAAACGGCACAAGGCGCGCGAATACGTCGAGCGCGGGATCGAATGGTGGACGCTTTTGTTCTTCATGCTCCTTTTTGCGCAGGCCGGGACGCTGCGGCATACCGGCGCGACTGACGTCTTTGCCAGGCTCTTTGCCGATTTTGCCAAAAACAACCCCGGGGGGCTTCTGGCGTTCGTCCTGTGGAGCTCCAGCATCGGCTCCAGCGTCCTGGATAACGTCATCATCGTCGTGACCTATGTGCCGATCATCAAGAGCTTTTTTGCTCTGGGCTATGGCGCGCAGGCGCTCTGGTGGGCGCTCCTCCTGGGCGGGTGTTTCGGCGGCAATATCACCCTGATCGGCTCGACGGCCAACATCGTGGCCATCGGTCTGTTGGAAAAGGAAAAAAACATCCGCATCAGGTTCAGGGATTGGTTCGGTATCGGCCTGACCGTCGGCCTCGTGACGACGATGGTTGCCTGGGTGCTGTTATTGCTGAAGAATTATTGCTGCACGTTTAAGCTTTGACGTCGAGGTTCTTAGATGCGCACGTCTCTTATTAAATTTTTCATCCTTATCGCCGTATCCATCTTGGTCAGTATTTTTGCGGGTCAGGCGGGGATGAGTCATGCGCAGGCGCTTTCTCTGGGGATATTTACGGCATCCATCTGCGGCACTCTCTTTTTCTGGGAATTCCGTCTTAGCTTCGCCTTCCTGGGAACGTCTATCCTGATTTTGACCCGGACCATCGATATCGAGCATCTGATCAAGTTCAGCTCGCTGGAGGTGATCCTTTTTCTGGTCGGCATGATGATCGTCGTCGGATTGATGAAAGACGCCGGGTTTTTTGCCTGGGTCGTCGAGCTGATTCTGAAGATGCGTAACCTGACGGCCAGGAAATTCGTGATTGCCATATCGCTTTTTTCGGCGGTGCTGTCGGCGACGACCGGCGAGGTGGTCTCCATCATCTTCATGGTGGCGGCAATCCTGGAGATCTGCGATTATTTCGAGGTTGACCCCCTGCCGTATATCATCATTTCGGTTTTTACGACGAACGTCGGCTCGGCGGCGACGGTTTTGGGCAATCCCATCGGCATCCTTATCGCGACGAAATCCGGCCTGACTGCCGAAGATTTCTTGATCAAGGCCTTGCCGATATCCATCGTCTGCCTGATTGCAACCATTATCGTCTTCGACTTCTGGTACCGGAAGAAGCTCAATGAGTTCGACGTAAAAATTAAGGAGCTCGGCGCCAACGAGATTTTGATCCGTCTGATTTCCGTGCCCCTGGCGCGGGAGCTCAAGATTAGTCTTTATGTCCTCGGCCTGACGGTCTTCTTGGTTACCGTCAGCCATCGCATCGAGCTGTTCTTCCATTTGGAGAACAATGCGGTTCTTTTGACGATCCCGTTGATCATCTCGGCCTTCATCATGATCTGGAAATGGCATAAGGCGCGGGAGTTCGTGGAAAAAGATGTCGAGTGGTGGTCGTTGTTGTTCTTTATGTTCCTTTTTGCCCAAGCCGGTACCCTTAAATATACGGGTGCGACCGACGTCTTTGCGCAGGGGTTGATCAATCTGGCGCGCGGCAGTCACGATGTCCTTTTGGGGCTGATCCTCTGGTTTTCGTCCATCGGCTCCAGCGTCATGGACAACGTCGTCATCGTCGTCGCCTTTATTCCCATTATCAACAGCTTTCATGCGCTGGGCAAGGGTATGGAGGCGTTCTGGTGGGCGCTCTTGTTCGGGGGGTGCCTGGGCGGCAACATCACATTGATCGGTTCGACGGCCAACATCGTGGCCATCGGTATCCTGGAGAAAGAAAAGCATATTAGGATCAAGTTTCTCGAGTGGCTTAAGGTAGGTCTTGTGATCGGCTTGCTCACGACAGGGCTGGTGTGGGTTATCCTTTTATTTTTGCCGGTCTTCGGCTAAAACTTTATGAGGTGCATATGAAACCGCTGGGGAAGAGATATTTTTTAACGGGTCTTTTGATCGTCCTGCCGGTTTTGGCCACCGTCTATCTTTTTGTCTCGCTCTTTTTGTTTTTCGACAATATCCTCGGCCGCTATATCTCCAAGCTGACAGAGGCGTATCTGGGGTTTTCCATCCCCGGCCTCGGGCTTCTGGTCTTTGTCATCCTGATCTTCTTGACGGGGCTCCTGGCGACCAATTTTCTCGGCCGTCGCCTCATCGTCTATTTCGAAGGTCTGTGGCTCAAATTCCCCCTTATCAAGAACATCTATCCGGCTTTGAAGCAAATCTCTCGGTTCCTATTTTCTCACAAGTTCGGCGGAGGCGTCCAGCGTGTCGCGCTCATGGAGTGGCCCCGCAAAGGCATGTATGTCATGTGTTTCGTGACGAACGAGTCTGTTCCTTATTTTAACGAGAAGCTCGGAAGCAGGGAAGAGTATTGCAATGTCCTTATTCCTTCCGTGCCGAACCCCGTGACAGGGTTTTATGTGATCGTCGCCAAAAGGGAGTTGATCTTCCTTGATTTGACGGTCGAGGAAGCGGCGAGACTTGTCATTTCCGGAGGCGTCTTGAACCCGAGGGATTTGTTGCGGCATGAAGCATCTTTGGAAGGCGAGCTGTGACCGGGCGCCGGCAGCGGCGCCATCCTCATTGTTCCGCAGAAAGCACGATCCAGCCGTTCATCACTTTGATTACCCATAATAAGAGAAGCGTCAGGCCGATGCCGCATGTCGGAATGAGAAGAAGCGGCGCGGCAAGGGCGCCGATGCAGGCGCCGGTGAGGTCCATGCCGTAGATCCATCCGGCGGCGCGGCCAGGTCCCTGGTCTTGTTCCTGCCGTATCCGGCAGACAAGTTCGTGGATCATGGGCAGCTCGATGCCGACCAGGAGGCCGGCACAGGCGCTGATGAGGCCGAAGAGCGCGCCGCCGCCTCCGGGAAGTCCGAGCCGGTATGCCATGGAACGGATGACGAAGAAGGCAAGGGAGACGGCGAGCGTCGGTGCCGCGCATTCGACGAGAGCCAGACCCCTGAATGACAGGAGTTTTTCTCTGTTGCGCAAGGCGTAAAGCGCGCCCAGGGATGTGCCTGCCATGAATGAGGCGGTCAGGACCGCCAGCCACTGGAAGATATATCCCAGGAAGCTCTGGAAGAGGAAGATGACGCTGACTTGGACGCCCATCGCGAAAAATCCGCTGGAGAAAACCGTGAATCCCAATAGAAAGCCGCGCCTGCGCGGCTTTTTGGCTTCCAGGGACCAGGCAAACAGCAATAACATGACCGTAAAGAATGCCGTTTCAGGCGTGATGCGCCTAAAGCCGCTGAAGATCCGCGGCAGTTTTCTGGTGAATTGCGCGTAGTAGAGCGCAAGTCCGTCGTAGAGGCCGCAGGGCCGCAGGTCGGTGTTGACGCAGGCGTTTTGGGCGGCCCCGGCGACGGTTCGTCGGAACCATGTTTGGTAAGCCGGGTCGAGCCGCAGGGTCAGGTAGGCGGGTTCCAGATAATTGGCGGAAATGCCGAGCTGGCGCATGCGCGCGGCCATTTGTTGAGGAGTGAAGGATATGGGCTTGCTTGAGGCGATAAAGATATTGTAGCCGTCGCCGGGGATGACGAAGACATGGTTGAAGACATCCCGGGCCGTTGCCAGAAGCGATGCATTGATGGCGACAAGCTCCCCGCTCAAGGCGGACAGCGAGCCCCAGGTCTTGAACACCGCCATGCCGTCGTCATCGAGGTGGTTGCGCAGCTCGCTGAAAAATTCCTTCGTCGCATAGCGGTTGATGGACAATGAGGTGGGGAGGCCTGTGTTGACGAAGATGACGTCGTATCTGTCCCGGTTTTTTCTCAAGTAGTTGCGGCCGTCAAGCAGTTCGATAGTAAGGCGCTTGTCGGAGAGTTCGCTCATGACGGGTTCGGTGTGGAGCGAGCGGAGCACGCCGATAAGCAGAGGGTCTGTCTCGGCATAGACGATTTTCTTAAAAGGGTATTTCTCGGCCTCTGTCAGCAACCCGCCTGCGGCGTTGCCTAAGAAGAGGACACGGCTCGTGCGGTCTGCGGCAAGCAGGGGCAGGTGGATGAAATCCTGCGTGAAATAATCTTCGGGCGAAGGGATGTTGATGAGCGGCAGGCCGTCGTAATAGACCGTGCGCTGCTCTTCTTTCCGGATAACGGCGATATTGCCGTAGACGGAATTTTCATAGGCGGCGATCTTTTGACCCTGCCACTGGAGTTCCAGCGTTTTTTCCTGCAGACCGCGGGCATAGATCCATCCTGTTACGCCGTAACACAGGATGAGAAACGATAGGACCGCCAGTCCTTTTTTTCTTGCATCCAAAAACAACCCGAAGGCGACGGCCGCGGCCGCCACCCAGACGAGAAAGGCGATCTGGAGGCCGGTGAACGTCCTGATCAGGACAAAGCTGAATAAAGCGCCTGCGGCCAGCGCGCCGGCGCATTCCAGCGCATAGACGCGGCCGACGGACTTGACGTGGCGGAAGGCCACGCTGAACATGGCGCCATCGCAGAAAGAAGGGACGGACAACGCAGTAAAGGCGATAAGGACGGTCTGTCCCAGCGTCAGGACTTCGCCGAATGGCACGGACAAAAGCGCTTTGGAGGCGCGCACAAAAATGACAGCGGCGGCGAGTCCTGCGCCCGAGAGAAGCTGGAGGGTGCCGAAGAGCGTCTGGGGTTCGCTTGCGCGACGGCAAAGATAAGCCGCCAGGATGCTCCCTAAAGCGCCGCAGAGGAGCCACGCGCTCAAGATGATGCCGAAGGTCAGCTCATTGCCGTAGAAGACGACAAGGAGTTCGCGCACCAGAAGTGTCTGGGCGATGACGGCGATGGCGCCGCGCAAAAGAACGGCGAAGGAAAAAAGGCGGCTATGCATACCTCTTATGATAACAACCGTCTGCATGTTTGGCAATCCTTGCGTCTTGATGAGGCAGGCCAAGATAGTTTGTTTGTCTCAATGAATCTCCCGGCGCCTGCCCTGGATGACCCCCGCATCGTAAGACATCGGAAAAATTTCTCGCCCAGGGTTGCCGGGCACGAAATTTTTCCGATACTCACGGGGTAACCCAGAAAGGGTAGACCTTCTTCATTCCACATAAAGGAAGGGTCTAATCTTCGCCGCATTCCGCGGCTCGATTAAAAAATATTTGCACGGTTGACAAAACAATTTTTAGTTGTAGAATGAAAAACACAATTTAAAGGACGAAGCAAAATTTTTAAAGGCAGGAAGATCCCGGAGACAGCCAGAAAGATTCAGAGGGTAAAACAATGGGTAAAGGCAGACGTAAGAGATTGGGCAAGTTGAATTGGCGTTCAAAAAAAGCTAACCACGGCCGCAAGCCGAACCTGGGTTAATGAGCGTGCCTTTTATGCTGCTTTGGCAGTATAAATGGTATACGCAAATTAGCCCGCCGGGGTTTTAGCGGCGGAACAAAAAATTTCCTTCCAAAACAACCTCATTCATCGTCGGGAGCTGCTTAAGCACAAGGGGAGATTATCCTCTGAAACATCAAAATATTGTGGTCTCGGAACAAAAAATACCAATATATGGTATTTTCTATTGACAAAGGTCTAAAGCAGCGGTAATCTGGAAAAGCACTTTTCAAAAAAATAAAATAAACCGGTTCAAGGGATTTAAAAGATAGATTTCCAACCCATTTCATCCTGCCATCTGCAGCGAAAGGAGAGGCGACTCATGGCGCTAAAGCTTTCCGAAAACTCCCTCAAGGTCCTCGAGAAACGCTACCTTAAGAAAGATGAAAACGGCAAAGTGGTTGAGACTCCGCAGGAGATGTTTTC
Organism: uncultured Planctomycetia bacterium; assembly: GCA_964489335.1. Taxonomy (GTDB): domain Bacteria; phylum Omnitrophota; class Gorgyraeia; order Velamenicoccales; family Velamenicoccaceae; genus Velamenicoccus. Next base: position 2,184 of record CAZAYJ010000019.1, on the reverse strand, counting down.
CCGGGTGGCCAAGGCGATTGCGGCCGCCGACCGTCTCTATCGCAAGACCGAGGATGATGTCGCCGCTCTGGAACACAAATTTTTCACCATGATGGAGAATCTGGAGTTCATGCCGAACTCTCCGACCCTGATGAACGCGGGCCGCGACCTCTCCCAGCTCTCCGCCTGTTTTGTCCTGCCTATTGAAGATTCGATGGACAGCATTTTCGATTCCATCAAGTTCACGGCGCTCATCCACAAGTCAGGCGGCGGCACGGGATTTTCTTTCTCGCGCCTGCGGCCGCGTTCTTCGACCGTCCGCTCCACGGGCGGCATCGCCTCGGGCCCTGTTTCTTTCATGAAAGTCTTTGACGCCGCGACCCAGGCGGTCAAGCAGGGCGGCACCAGGCGCGGCGCCAACATGGGCATCCTGCGCGTGGACCATCCGGACATCATGGATTTCATCGTCTGCAAGGAAAACGACAAGGAGATCAATAACTTCAACATCTCCGTCGCTGTGACGGAAGATTTCATGCGCAAGGTCGCCAAAGACGAGGAATACGACCTCATCGATCCCAACACGCACAAGGCCGTCCACCGGCTCAAGGCCAAAGAGGTCTTCGAGCTCATGGTCAAGATGGCCCACAAGAACGGCGAACCAGGCATTATCTTTATTGACCGCATCAACAACAACAATCCCACACCTCAATTAGGTAAGATAGAATCCACCAATCCCTGCGGCGAACAGCCGCTCCTGCCGTTCGAAAGCTGCAACCTCGGCTCCATCAACCTTTACGCGCTCCTCAAAAAGGCCGATGGTAAATTTGTGTTCGACTGGGACAGGTTGAAAGAGATTATTCATTTGTCCGTTCATTTCCTGGACAACGTTATTGACGTCAACAAGTATCCGCTTCCCCAGATCGACAAGATGACCAAGCAGACCCGTAAGATCGGCCTCGGCATCATGGGCTGGTCGAGCGCTCTGGCCAAGATGATGATTCCGTATGATTCCGACGAGGCCATTGCCCTTGCGGAAAAAGTCATGTCCTTCATCCAGGCCGAGGCCCGCAAGGAGTCTTTGGAGCTGGCCCGCGCCCGTGGCACGTTCCCGGCGTACAAGGGCAGTATTTTTGAGGCGAGCAACCTGCGTCTGCGCAACGCGACGCTCACCACCATCGCCCCCACAGGCACGATCTCCATTATTGCCGGGCCGTGCTCTTCCGGTATTGAGCCGATGTTTGCGCTCTGTTATCAGCGCGCTAACGTCCTCGACAATGCCAGGATGATCGAGGTCGAGCCGGCGTTCAAGGATGTGATGGAAGAAAAGGGGCTTTACACGCGCAAGCTCATGGAAAAGATAGCCGAGAAGGGCTCTGTCCAGGAGATGAAGGAGGTCCCGGAGGATATCCGCCGTGCGTTTGTGACGTCCCACGATATTGCGCCCGAATGGCACATCAAGATGCAGGCCGTCTTCCAGAAATTCACGGATAACGCCGTCTCCAAGACCATCAACTTCCATGAGGATGCCACAATTGACGACGTACGCCGCGCCTACATGCTCGCTTACGAGATGGGTTGCAAGGGCCTGACCATTTACCGCGACAAGAGCCGTTCCGAGCAGGTCCTGAGCGTCGGCACAAAAGATACGAAGAAAGAAAAGCAGGTCGCCGAGGGCAAGATAGGTCCCAGGCCCAGGCCGGAGGTCGTCATGGGGACGACGACCAAGGTCTCGACCGGTTGCGGCAACCTGTATGTCACGATCAATACCGACGAGAATAGCAAACCTTTTGAGGTTTTTATGTCGATGGGTAAGGCAGGCGGATGCGCGGCCTCCCAGCTGGAAGCCATCGGTCGTTTGGTGTCTTTGGCGCTGCGTTCCAGCGTTGACGTCAAGGTCATCATCGAACAGCTCCGCTCCATCCGCTGCCCGTCCCCATCGTGGGAAAAGGGTTGCCGCATCTTCTCCTGCGCGGACGCCATCGCCCGCGTCATCGAAAGAAGGCTGGTCAACGACAAGATCGAGACCAAAGCCGAAGCCAAGGTTGTTGCCGCGGTCGACCAGATGAGCGAAGAGCTCTACAGCCAGGTCTCCAAGAGCGAAGAGCAGCTGGAAAAGCACATCACGGGCAACATCGTCGGCGTCTGCCCCGATTGCGGCGGTGTTGTGCGGCACGAAGAAGGCTGCGTAAAGTGCTCAGCTTGCGG
>CAZAYJ010000018.1:0-13140 GCA_964489335.1 uncultured Planctomycetia bacterium | reverse complement strand
AAGGAACCCGTTACCGACGCGTTATAATGATCGATCCACTGCTCCCCTTTACTTATGAGCAACGGCTGGCGGCCAGCGAGACGATTAGCCCTCATCAATGTCCCAAGAATCTGCTTTGTCCGCAGGTAATCGTCGTCGCTGAAATGTAAAAGCTTGTACGTACAAAACACCTCCAGCGCCTTGCGGGCCTCTTCCATCTTGATATAATATTGTGCCCAACCCATGAAATCCGGCAGGCCAGCGAGGGTGATCAGGCCCTGCAAAGCCTTGACCTGTTCGACAAGCTCGGCATAATCTTTCTGCAAATTGAGCCACTCCATATAATCTCTGAAGAAAAGTGCCGGCACCCTCTCTTTCCTGAAAGCCTCCATCGTCTGTTTTATTCTTTTGCTGTGATAGTCATGCTTCTTTGCCGTCACCGCCGCGGAAGATTCACTGTCTAGCGACGGCGCCACCAGAAAAACCCGACGGCCATCCGCCGGCGTCATCAGGGATGAACCGTCGGACGATGTCCACGACACATCATCGGTGAGAGAAAAATTGATGATGTCGCCATTTCCGGTATGCAACAGTTCCCGCCTTTTCTGCGGCTTGATGTATCTCACATAAAGACTATCGTCGTCAGTACTGCAGTTCACGACAGAAAACCTTTTCTTGCCGTACCTCATGGTCAGCCAGAGGGCCGAGGCATAAAGGATGCCGCCCAAAGACCGATGCCTATGCGCTTCCTCGACGCCAATGGCAAAACAGTCGGAGAATTTTCCTCCTTGTTTTGCAAATGCGGCGATCCGGACCGCCTGCAACATCCTTCGGACTGAAATGATATCCTCTCCCCACATCCGCAAAGCAGCTGCAGGCGCGTCAAACAAACCGTCATACAGATCTTCGCTGTGGTACGCCGTATGCATGAAACCTTCCGTGGGGGCAAACCCGACATCCACATATCCCACCAGATCCATGAGGTTGTCGTGGTCCGGCGACATGTCGAACGCCTCGACTGTCAGGCCCGTCACGTAGCGCGCCTCGGCGCCCACACACAGCATCTCGCTCGCCAGAAAACCATATTCCCGGCCGGCAAGGGCAACCTTTGCAAATCCTTCCTGTGACAGACGGATAAAATCGAACAGCGCCGTGGATTTTTGTGCGGCCGCGGGAGAAGTTACACCGCCGAGAACGACTTGTGTCTTGGGCTTGCCGATAATATCGCAATTTAACCACCCTCGCCACGGAATAGCCTCGGGATCATAACCACGGCTGTGCTCCTGGGCCTGCCTGAGATCTTCGAAAAATATCTTGATCATCCCGGCGAGTCTGGGGCTCTGGACATCGGTAAAACGGATGGAATAACCAAGGCGGAGGGTTTCATGCCGCAGGAATTCAAGCACGCTTAAACCTGCGCCACGGAACCTGGCCTCTTCTGGATGGTTCGCCGTCCAAATGACAGGAACATTAATTTCTCTATTCCGCGGATCTATCTCTATATGAACCCGATTGCCTCGGACGGCCTGCCCGTTACAGACGATGTCATAGACAAACGCGCCTTCTTTCCCCGTCCGAAAAGTGTTCTCTTGCAAAACCAACGCCACGCTCATGGCGGGATCAACAATATTCTCAAAGAGTATCCGGCTGTCCCTCAGAACCCCCTCGATCCTTTGAACCGGCGAGCTGAGAGAAAACGGCTCGTTATCCTTGTATGCGACGATTTGCGGCTTTGATAAATCTTGAAGATAATCGCTGTATGTGACAACCTCCGCCAGCGTCAGGGGATCCAGGAGACGTTCTCCTTCTTTTTTGTGAAGGACGACTCTGCCGTCGGGATAGACAAAGATATGGATCATGGGCACAGACTGCCGCAAGGGCTCTATGGCGATCCTGTCTTCGCCGACACCCAAGTCCGCAAGCCGATAGACCACATCGTAAATAAACTCTCTCTCGTCGGAAATCTTCGTATGGACGAACAAGAACCTCGCGTTCGGCAGCGTCACCGTCTTTGCGAAATCCTCAACAAGCAAGTCCCGGTCGAAACTATACTGGATAGGATGGTCGCCGGCATAGCGCCTCAGGAACATGGCTGACGGATGGGCCACGATCAAAGACGTGCACAGCGTGATGCGTTCGGCCCACGGGCTGTCGTTGACAAGAATGGGGAAATCAAAATAATCCATCTTTTTGAACTGGGAGAAATCCACCAGGTCACGCGTCCGCGCCGGCGAACTCAACGCATCCAGCTTCTTCCAGACATTGGCATGCAGGACTGCCTGCGTCATTCTCACCGGCTCCGTAAAACCTGCGAGAATCTCTTTGTTCCAATCTCCGATGGAAAGAGGCACGGCCGCCTGACGCACCAGACGGACCGCATCCGGCCCTTTCATGTTCTTCGTCGCCATGACAAAAAGCAGGAGACTGGAAAACGCGGCGGCCGTGTAGGACGTCGAGCCGTTGCGGTCGATCGTCGGCATGGCGAAATCGCCGGGAAGAGAATGCTCATGGAGTTCATCTGCAAGAGAGGTCAATGACGCAACGGTGACGACGCCCGGCACGCACGCCGGGAAAGGAGCGCGATAAACAAGCCTATCGCTGTGGCGATCGCCGGCGGATACAACCACAAGGGCCCCTTGCTCGCAGATATGTTCCAGCAGCCGGTAATGCTCAATGTCTGTTTCCAGGCAGAATTCTCCCCCAAAGCTCATGTGCACCACAAGACGGACATCGGTATGCCTGCGTGTAAAATCGAGAATATTCCTCAGGGCTTCTTTGAGAAGCGATTTTTCGATGGCCATGCCGTCCCAATTCCCCACATTGACCGCCCATGTCTCGCATAATGTTCCCGGCTGCGTCTCGACGATCTTGCGGACCATATCGCCGTGATAGGCGTAGAAATTGTCAATGACAAAACATCCGACCCGGACTCTGAAAGAAGGGGTAATTTTCAGAATATCCCCGGGGGAGAGGACATCGCGGTCCATCGCCGTCTTGCCGGCGCTGGACAAAGCCGGCGAAGAATAAGGGTTATATTCCGGCCCAAAGCGCCTGTTGAGCTCTTCCTGGGTCCGCACGATCGTCCAGTGCCTGTTTTCCATATCAGACATCCTCTTGTACACCATGAACTTCTTGATGGTGAGGATCCCCTCTCCGTTCTCGTCGATGTGCTCGGGGATATAGCTGCAGTAACGCCGCTTGAAGTCATAGAGCGCCCTCCTGGCGATCTTCACATCCCCCACATCTTTCATCAGCATATCCGCCAGCTCCCGGCCTTCCGGCGTGAAGTCGCGCGTGCCGTCGGTCGGGATATCGTTACGCCAGGGGCCCTGAGGCTTCTGGTCGGCAGGAGAAGACATTCCGCTCTCCCGGGCGCCAAAACAATCCGAACCGATTGTCTGATAGTACCTCTCGATCGCCGACAGAGTGACCGTATCATTTTCCCGGCGCGCCTGGAAGGCCGTCTCAGCGACGACCTCATCCCTGGTCTTAAAGATACCAGCGTTAAGGGACCGTTCGATCCTGTCCTCAATCTTGTCCACAAGCTCCTCGACAGTCAGGACGCCTTTGATCAGGCCGGCTCTGCGCGCCGCTTGCAGAAGAGGAAAGAAATCAGCCCCATCCGCGATAACCATAGCCACATTCAACCGTTGAGCAGAACTCTTGATCAGGGCCCATAAAGAACTGTAAGAAGCCCTTGCTTGCAGGGCCGCGATAGCCCTGGGGCTCCTGCCGCAGGCCAACAACGTCAAGACCTCAAGTTTCGCAAAACCGAACTGTTCCTGCTTAACCTTGAATTGCAGGCCGGAGATATCGAGGTCGTCGGCGAGCTGACCCTGGCGCTGTAAGGAACGGATGACATTCAAAGACGTGGCATAAGGCGCCTTGTGGCTCCCGTTTCTGAGGGTAATTTTCACACCCTGTTTGCTGGCCCGCCTCTTGATGTAGGCAGGGCCGCACAAGACGTCGCTTCTCGCTATCCCCAGCGCCGCGTTGATGTCGCCGTAAGACCAGCCCCTGGCTCTCAATGTCAAAGCGTTTATCTGTATGTCTGAAAGAAAAACAACCGCCTTCGGACGAGACGGAATCCATCCCTCGGCCACAGCCCTATCCAGGATTCTGGCCGTCACGGCCGGGCCGCATCCTTTTCCGTCAATCCCCAGCTTTCTCTTAATAGAACGAATATGCCGTTTATTGGCGTCCATTTTGACGCGCCGGCTGGCGGCGATATCTTTCGACCGTGCTTTGCCTTCCCGCATCGCAGCCAGGACGTCCTTTTCAGCATCGGTCAAAGGGTTAACGGCCATGCCAGGGAAAAGCTCTTTGGCCTTCAGGACCAGTTGAGGCCGGACTTTTTTAATGTTGTGCTCCAGACCAAAGGCATCAAGAATCTGGTGAACAATGGTCTTGACCGTCCCCTGATGGCTCAGATGCAACACGTTTCCAATCCCCTTATAAGATTCTCTTTGGCACAGCAACCGTAAAGCCGTCATCTGGCGCTCGTTGAAATTGGCCGCCGGAGAAGAAAAAAGGCCTGGCTGGCGAACCGCCGCGGCGCCCCCTTGCGGCAGACCGCTCTTAAGCGTTTCCGCAAGCATCCATATCTGGGCAAATTCAAGATAAAAATCATCCATACAGATGTCCTGAAAGGCCATGACGCGTGCGCTTTCAGGCCAATACAGGAAATAGGCATCTGGAAACCTTGTTTTCAGGTTTTCTCTCAACTCAATCAACGGCGAGACCTTTCTCTGGACCGCCTGGTCGGCTGTGTAATCAACGATCACCTCTGTTAGGCCGCCGGACGGATGAGCCACGGGAACGGACAGATGGAAATGATCGCGCGCCGCACTCCAGCGCACAGAGACATCAAATGCCTCCTCCGACATGGCCTCGGCGACCAAATAGGAAAAGCAACCGCATCCCCTGGGGTAAGAAGGATTGTCTTTGTGGTAATACGCTTCCTGGAAATATTTGTGACGCGACACAAATAAAACAATATCTTCCATGGTCGCAAGCCGGATAGGCGAGCTCAATCCAGAAGGGACATCCGGAGTGGCCTTCTGCAGAACAACAAAACTCGTCGCCACCTCGCCGTCCACGACGCTGAAATAAGGAATCCTTATGCGATCGACGACGACAAAACCGTTGTCCTTCAGGAAAGCATACAATCCATCCAGTTGATATTGATAAATGACCACCAGCGCGCCGACTGGAGCCTCCCGCGCCAGCTTTTCGCCTAACAGGACAGGATCGGTGGTCTTGGCATAATAGAAGTAGAAATCAAAACTGCTGAAATCCGTATTAAGGAAGTCCTCTTTTTTGAACTCTATCCCGTCGGCGTCGCCGAAGTCGCGATGGACGCGGCTGCTGAAAGCAAACAGTTCATCATCCAATTCGTAGCCCGTCACGCTTGCAAAATAATCCTGCGCCGCCAGGGCCATCACAACGCGACCATCGCCTGAGCCCAGATCCGCCCCACGGCGCATGCTGCTGAAATTAAAATATGGCTGCCTTGGCAGATGCTTCGCCAGTTTTTTGATGTCGGCAAAATACACCGGCGCAAAAAGCCCGCAATGCGTCTCTCGGACAAAAGGCGTTACGTTGTCTTCGTAGTAACGCTCCAGCCTCCCCAACGTCAATTTCCGCGGCGCCGGCGAGCTGACGGAGTCGGCATCCATCATGTCCCTGGAGTATGCCAGCGACATCTCGATATCGATAGTATCAAAAGCGATCATCCGCGGACTGTCTTTCCACTGGTTGACCAGGATCACGTCCGTGCCGGCCAGGGAACGCAGAAGCCCGGCAACATCTTTTAAGGCCCCAAGCGCCTTTCTGATGTTGTCGGCGCCAAGGCGTTTCTTGCTTTCCTTATCGCTCAGGCACCAGTTAATAAACCCTCCAAGGGCCACTGTTTTGTTAAGCAGGTAGTGGTTCCTGGTATTAACGATCAACTCGGAAGGAAGCTGCCCGTCCATTCCGCAGGACGGCTCCAGACAGGATATCTTTTTCTCAAAGGTATCCACAGCCTTCTTGATCGCATCGTCGTCTTCTCCCTTCAGCCACTGTGTCACACGGGCAACAAATTCATCTGTCGCCGCCGCAAATGTCGTCATGGTAACGGCGAAAACCTCTTTGGACCCGGCCGACAGCTCAATCTTAAGGAATTTTTGGAACTTGCCGGGAGCCACCTCCACCTCGACACAAAGAGGAAGGATCGCCCTGATCTGTTGCCTAATCTTATTCAAGGCCGGACGGAACGCTCTCTTAGCGCTCAAGCGCGATGGGCTTTCATGCAATCTGGGGATCCGGCAGATCGCATCGATCTGTTCGCGGCCGGCATTGATCAATTCACTGGTCAGATAATATTTCACTGGGGCGGTGGGCGATGCAGGGTCCTTTTCCCGGACAACATAAAGCAATCCGCATCTCTCAAGGGCGATCAGCAATTTCCGGGTGTGCTCGTGGCTCACTGCCGTTCTCAGCCACGGGACAGCCTCTCCATCGACGATCATCACACCGCGCGCGCGGCCCTGGAGGGCCCGGCCGGCCAGTTTGTCTCTGTGTTCCCAGAGATCCCGGATGCATTCGGCAACCGTCACTTTCGGCCGCGCCACCCCAGACTTCCTCGCTGTTCTGACGGGCGAACTCACAAACGTGTCTGGATCCAACGAATCACGTCGAGCGAGCCGGCTGGAGACCGGCGGAATGCCCGTTCTTAAGAGAGGGCGATAAAACTTGTGAGTTCCGGGAGAATACGGCTCAGAATATAATTTCTGGCCGGCCCTCATCAAAGAAATAGCCCGGCGCATTCTCGCATTGTCGGTTGACTTCCGCGATAACAAATTATAGAAACCGGCGTAGAGGAACAACAGACCGAAGAAGGCGCCGACGGCAACAGCGGCTTTTGCCGGTCCCTGTGAAACGGCATAGAACAGGCCGCCGCCGGCCAGGACATCCATCAATGGACCGGCCACTGTCACCATAAACACTTTCCAATTCCGCTGTCCGTTGATCTTGGCCAAAATCATGGGCTTGATGCCCATAGCCATATACCTGACAACAGGCGAAAGGATGAACCGAAAGAACGCCGGCAGGACGGAAAGATTTTTATGGAATCTGACGCCCCTGGAACCGGCAGGTGCAGACACAGAGGATTGTTTGGCTTCAAATATCTGTATCTCCTTGACAGGGACTCTCACAAGAAGCCCGATGATGAAATGCGCGCATTCATGAGGCAAATAATAGAAGAACATGAATGCTTTAAAGGACAAAACCATGGTGGATAAAGCCAACGCCAAAGGAACACCGGCAACCCAGCCAAAGACTTTTTTTAGGCCCTTGAAGACGGGGGTCTTTTCAATTCCAGCCGGGGAGGTATTTTCAAAACCGCCCAAAATAATCTTGTGTATTTCTCTGGCGTGCGCTTTTGCATCGTCATTCCTTGTGCGGGCCGGCGAGCTCGCACTCTCTTCCCAGAAATCCCCCGTGTCGAGCCGCTGGCGGGCCATATCCGCCCTGACAGAAGCGACGTCAGCGGCAGACATAACACAGGAGGCCTGGTTCATCACGCCGGCGGAAAACATCACATCGTCCACCCGCTGATGGGCAAGGACTTTCACATAGAGGTATCCGAAGAAACCCTTGTCTCTTGGCGCGAGGACCGCAAACCCTCTCATCTTGAGCATCGCCGCAACCTTTTTGTCCTGGCCAGGTTTGGCCTTAACAAGAAGCCATCGCGTGCCGTTCGGCTGATAAGTCTGATCCCCGGCGGTATTTTGCGCCGCGGACGACACGGCTTCCTGACTGCGGGAGCCGGCGGCATGCGCAACAAAATCCGGGACCAATACCCTGACGGCCCCGCTTGCGTCGGACACTTCCACGCATAAATAATCCATGAGCCCCGCGGCATGGATCCTCTCCGGATGACCAATGGACCTGCCGTTGGACAACTCGATGAACAAACGGTCTTTATTTTCGTCATAGGATGCGCCGCAGACTGGCCGATAGGCGCCAACCACAAGCTCTCCCCTAACAAGAGCGGCGATCGCGACCGGGATGCCGCCGTCGATCTTTCTGCCGTATTCCCGTTGCAGGACATCCACGCAGATCTTACGGAAATAATCCTTGTCTTCAGCCCCCAAAGACAGCCCATAAACCCCGAAACCATGCCTCATCAAAACACCCCAATAATACAGATCGTCGCCGCTCGGAGATACGGCATAAGAAACAGGGAATGCCTGTTTCTTTTCCAAAGGTTTGCCGAAGGCAGAGGTATACCTTAAATAATGCCTGCGGGAGTGTGTATGGATGTCGGCGACGGGCGCACGCGCGGTCTCATCCAGGCCCCTGTCTTCGATCCACGCCCGAAGCCTGCCGGCAAACATCGCCCGGAGCTGCCAGTAACGCTCGATACGGTTCAGGCGGCCTTCGGCTTCAAGCTGTTTTTCAGGAAGGACAAATAACTTTGTCGCCGCGCCGGCGGCCATGATCAATCCGTGCATTTCCGTCGCGCTGTTCACCGTCGCGGCCGCATGCTGTTCAATGTCTTCCAGGGTCTCTTCTGTGATCCGGATGGCCCTGGCGGCGGACACAGATCTTTCGGCGGGACTTGAGAACTCGTCCGAAAACCCCGGAAGATCAGGGATAATCTCCACTTCGACATCGAAACGTTCGCGCATCTCCTGCGCAATGCGCCGGGCGCTCTTACGGCCGGTCTCTGCGGAAACAACGTAATCTTTGTAGGCCTCTTGATCCAGGATGATATCCTCAGAGGCCCTGTACCACGTCACACCGACGACTGAAAGGATAAAGAACCTGCGGCCGCAGGAGGCATAGAGATCGGCATCGCTGGGCAAAAAACGCCTCAATACGCCGTAGCGGTCCGGCGGATGCGTGTGGCCAATAAAATCAAACCCTTCGCCGAAAAGTTGCGAGGCGGTCGCCTCCGCCTCCTGTCTGAATTTATACGTCAAGGTGCCCGGCCTTCTGCCGATGGATATCTCGTTGCGGCAGCCAACCAGAAGATCCCTCAAATCCTTATCTTCCAGAAGATCTGTTTCCAGGGTCACGACAACCTGACGGCCTGTCATGGCCTTCCTGACAAAAGCAGCCAGCGTCTCGCGCGGCGGCCGGGGGACGGCTTTGAATATCCCGAAAAGACGTTCGGCCGCCCGGCGCCAACCGCTACAAGCCGGGGAGGAGACCGCCGCGGCAGGCGCATCTTCCTGTTGAGGCGTTCCGGAAAAGGTTTTCCGGATCCATGTCTCGACGGAAAAAACATAATCCTCATCAGCCTGGCCATGCAGATAACTCCTCGAATAAGCGCCGACCACACAACATGGCTCTATGCCCGCCTGATCAAAGAAATCGCGAATAAACGCCAGGTCTTGCGCGACCTCGGGCAACGACAGGTGGTAAGGAGCCACTCCTGACTTGGGATAATAAGTCCGGCCGAGGGAGAAATAATCAAAACAGAAAGAAATAATGACGTTCACCTGCGCCTGCCGGGCCAGAGACAACACAGACGCGACCCGGCTCTCCTCCTGCCGCCATAGACGCGGCGCCGTAATCACCCGCCATACCCACCCTTCCTTTTTCGCAACGGAAATCCAGTTCCCTTCGGCCGTCCTGCCGTCGGCATCACGATGGGCATCAAAGTTGACGACCAAGCTGTTTTTGTATCGCCGGAGGACCGGCAGGATCTCGTCATGATGCTCCATAAAATATGTCGGCACGGCCCGCGCCGGAGATGAAACAGAACCGCCCTGACGTGGCTGCTGCGGCGGACACGCCAGAAAGACAGGCAGCCGGCCGGATGCCTTCTTTTGGTAAACATGCCGCCAGAACCCCTCCCACGTATATGTCAGAAGCTGCCCGCGATGCCCGTCTTCGAAAATAAACGGGATCTTGGCCAGGGCCAATAAGGCCAAGCCCAGCGGTTGATACATCGCCGTCCAATCCATGAAAGATTGCGGGCTGGTATTCGCTTGAGTCAGGGCCTTGCCGAAAATCAACTGTTTGCGATAGACAATACAATTAGCTGCGTATATCTCAAAAGAATGCTCCCCGACCTCAAGCGTAAGGTGATCGTCATGGATCCCCAGAACCACGGAGACAAAGAACTCCAAGGGCCTGCCGCCGAAACCACAGAAATTCTCAGGAAAAAGAATATCAAGAGCCTCGCGGATCATCCGCAGAAAATCATAAGCGGCGGCATCCGCATGTAACACCATCTGTCTGTCGTCAAAGATCTCCGCCACCTGGCCCTGAGCATCTGGCCTGAAGACCGCCGCCATCTTTCGTTCTTTTCCACCAAACCGCAGACAATTTCTGGAAAAATCCATATCAACGTAATAATCGTAAAAGGCGGCGGGCGATGATATGGGTTGTTCCAGGATATCCCCGGGTTGGCGCAACACTCTCGCCGGAACATCCCTCCGTCCGCGGCGCGCCTCAGGCCCCAGCCGATCCTCCAGATTCCTGAGCACCTTCTCCGGCACGCGGCGCACATCCATAAACGAAAAATCAGGTCGTATCCCTTCGAACAATCTCGCATGCACCTCGAAAGAAGAACGCACCATGTCCACGACGGAGACGCGCAGAGACGCAACATCCTCGTGATAGGCCGGAATGGTCACGCCAATTTCTGTGAGGTGCGCCAGAAGCTCCTGCTTGCCGCGACTGCGCCACCCCTCGTGGTAATTCAGGGCCGCGGCCAAGAGATAAATATTGTTTTTGGCGAAATATTCGAACAATGCCTTCTTACCCATCAATTGTTCCGGATGGCGGTAGAGCCAGGCGATCATGGAACGCAGGATCTTCAAGCGCACGTAGGCCGACGACAACCCTCTCTGGACGCTCTCGAGGTCCGACGGCTTGGGCATCTCGACCGATCCGTAGAGCACCAAGTTGTCCTCGGCACGGCGGTTGGCCGTAGAATTGAAACGGACAAAATCCTGCCAACAATCTTCAGGCAAAATCACAAAGGAAACAAGCTTGCCTGTCCGGCAGGTCTCATCCACCTGACGGGTTGCGGCGTCATAAGTAAAGTCCCTGCCTTTCAAGACGCGATAGGCCGCCGCAAGGTCGCGCACAATCAGGAGATTATCGTAATCCGAGTAATTCGTCTCCTCCGTCACGGAAGAACCGTAAGCGACAACAGCAACAAGATTGTCGCGGAGATTTTCTTTAAGCCAAGCGACATACCCGAAGCGCTGCCGCAGCTTATCCGACAGGCCGTCGGACATGCTGACGGTATCCTCGCGGCCGCAGGCCGAAGGTGTGCGGCGCAGGTAATCTACCAACCTCATCTTGATAAAAACAAGGAGATCCCGGACATCGGGCATCTTGTCGATAAGCCCGTATTCCATCTCCCATGCCTCTTCAGGCGCAAGCAACCCCGCCATCAACATGATGCGGGTCAGACGGTTATAGGTGTATATCTTGTTGGTGAGCGTCTCGCGGTCGCCGCGGTTGTGGGTAATGAAGGAGTCCAGGGTCGCGATCTTAGCGGTCAGTTCCGTCTGAACCTGCAGAAGATAGGCCAGGACCATTTCCCGCGTGGACAGGACTGTGCCGCCGTGGAGCTCTCCGAGTCTCTGCGGCCCCACAGCCAGACTCAAGGAATGGTAGAACGTCGGCAGATAACATCCGAGGCCTGCGATCTCGTTGAGCGTCCAGAGATAGAGAATCTCGCCGGCGGACAAAGAATCGCTGCGATAAAGGGCGTCGACGGCACCGGCAGAGACGGGCCGGCTGATCACCAGATACTGGTAGCATTTGGCTTCCTCGCCCAGATGGTCCGGCGCGTTGAGGTTCTGGCCCCAGGCCACCAGATCAAAATCGGCGTCTGCAAAAGAAGCCTGGATGAGTTTCTTTTCCAGGCGGTGGCGCATAAAATCTTCCTCAGCTAAAAGGCGCGGGCGCAGTTTGGAAGAGCTTCCCAAGAGATAAGCAAGAGTTACGGCGGGATCAGCGTCGTCAAGAGCGACCAGGTAAATCTCTCCATCGGAGGCGCCGAAGAAAGCGTCCTCTTGTGCGCCGGGAGGGCTCATCAAAAGCTTTCCTGAAACGATAAGGGCCTTGAGCTTTTGCGCCTGGGCCTCCTTGGATTTCACCTCGCAATAATGAAAGAACTCTGCAAGCCAATCCGGCGTCTCTCCGGGAAGGATGGCGCGCCAACCCGAAAAACCCGTTGATTTCAATTCCGCGAAGCGCTCGGCGCATGCGGCTTCGGTCCAGCCCGGCCGCGGCCTTGCAAAAGGCAGACTTCTCTCTGCGGCGCATGGAGCGGCGGGAGAAGAAAAGCCGTTATGGGACGTAAATTTAATCATGTTGAGGCCGACAGTCTCGGAAGACACAAGGCCGGGTCTCTTGCGGGCGAATGCGTAGTAGAAATCGCGGCTGTTATTGACGGGCGTAATCACACATTCACGAAAACCCGCCTGTGCCATGGCTACGACGACACCTTCGAGCAATATTGAACCCAGGCCGGCCTTCTTGACGGCAACAACCAGCCGCGACAACATGTTCAGTCTCTTCTCATAAACCGCGTAACCGACAACGGCACCATCTTTCTCCATCAGGAAAAATAGATTTTGTTCATCCTGAACAATGGCCTCCATATCCGCCCTTTTCCATCTCCACGACCGCGGCATATTTTTGTATTCCAAAAGATAGACTTGATCACGCATCTCTTGGGACGACAACAGGTTTTGCGCCTCCTGAGGCCCAATAATCCTCAAAACGCTCGCAGGAGAAGAAATATCCTCTCTGGCTCCCCTGTCGCCTGCGATATCGGTCGCGGCAAAACGACACGGCGCCCCGATTGAGCTTTGCGGAGAAGTAAGGACATGACGCCGGGCGGCCCTGTTGGCCAAAGCCGTAAATATAGGATCGTAAACCAAAGACTGCATGACGGCGTATATCTTTTGGATGTCACGGTCGCTGCCATCCAGCGCGGCCAGACGGCTGATCCATCCAAGAGCGACCATGGGATCAAAAACAAGTTGCTGCTCTTTCTTGTGATTTCTCGACGTATCAATACGGCCATCAATGTTGTCGGCGATCAGAAGCATGAGCCAAAGCTTGCGATAATAGGGAGATACCCATTGCCACCTGATAGCGCCTGTGCGGTTGTGCCAGAGGATGACTTCTTTCTCG
>CAZAYJ010000017.1:0-13161 GCA_964489335.1 uncultured Planctomycetia bacterium | reverse complement strand
TGGACAAAAAAATGTGGCTGTCGTCGGGAAGATCGCAGAGTCTGTTCGGCGCCATTGGGGCATTAAGGTTAAAAAAGACATTTATCTGGCGGAGGTGGATATTGCGGCGCTGGCGGCCGCGGCGCATTTCAGCAAGCTGTTTAAGCCTTTGGCGCAGACGCCGTCGATCTTGCGCGACATAAGCGTTCTGGCCGGCCCCGGTGTTCGCTATGACCGGATTGAGAGCCTGATCCGCAAGAAGGCCGAAGGGTTTTTGCGCCGCGTCTGTCTGGCGGATCTTTATCAGGGCAAAGAATTGCCGCCTGCCAGCGCCGCATTGACGATTTCCCTGGAATACGGCCGTGATGACCGGACGCTGACGGACGCCGAGATCAATCCTGTTCATCAATCCGTCCTGGATGGTCTAACAGGCGAGCTGTCTTTGACGTTGCGTTGACGCATGTAGAGAAAATTTTGACGACGGGAACGGGGGGGTTGAACCCCGGCCGGGTCTATGGTATAATCATAGATGCAAAAGACACGGGATAATAAATCCCTGCGGTGCTCGTCGGCGATTGATGATTGTTGAACCAACACCAATCACACGGGAGTCCATATTCAGGCGTGCCTGTGGGCCGCTTCTGAGGACACCCACCTGAACGTTGGGTTCAGACCACCTAGCTGACGGCAGATGCGGGGATTTTTTTTGAGCGGTCGGCCTGCGTCATCTTCAGATGACTTAAGGCGTAGCCGCGGCGAAGGTGAGGCGTCTGCAAAAAACTCAGTTTTTGAGAGGCGTGCCGCATCCAAAGGTGCACGAAGGGCCGATCGCTGAAATCCGATAGATTTCAGCGCGGTTGTCGGGTCACTCGCCATAAAACATGGCAGGCGGGTCTTGCGGCCAATGATGACGCAGGTTGGAAATCAGCCCGCACCGGTTAATTTAGGTTGTAAATTGACATAGATATGCCTAAGAAACATAAGAACTCCATCGTCTCCTCCGATCTCTTTTCCAAAGAAAGCTCAAAAAATCCAACGCACGAACCTTTGCCTCACGAGCCTCTGCCCAGCCGCATGCGGCCTGAGAGTCTTGAGGAATTTGTCGGTCAGGAACACATTCTCGGGTCGGGCTCCCTCTTAAAAAAAGCCATCGAGGCCGATAGTCTCTCTTCCGTAATCTTTTTTGGGCCGCCGGGAACGGGAAAGACGACGCTGGCCCGTTGCATTGCCAAGGTCACAGACGCCCATTTTGAGCAGCTTAATGCCGTCGCCTCCAACGTCGAGGAATTGCGCCGCGCCATCAAGCAGGCCAAGCTGCGCCGGCAGACCAGCGGCCAGAAGACGATTCTTTTTGTCGACGAGATTCACCGGTTCAGCAAGGCCCAGCAGGATGTCCTGATGCCGGACATCGAGGACGGCAGCGTGACTTTGATCGGCGCGACCGTGCAGAATCCATTTTTCGCCCTCACGGCACCCCTTGTTTCCCGCTCGCTTATCTTTGAGTTTAAATCCCTGACAAAAGACGACCTTTTAAAGATCATGGAGCGCGCTCTGCGCGATTCCCTGCGGGGGCTGGGGCTTTTCCGTGTCAAGGCCGAGCCCGGGGCTCTGGAGTTCCTGGCGGACATCGCCGGCGGAGACGCGCGCCGCGCCCTGAATGCTTTGGAAATCGGCATCAA
The DNA here is from genome assembly GCA_964489335.1 of uncultured Planctomycetia bacterium. Lineage (GTDB taxonomy): Bacteria > Omnitrophota > Gorgyraeia > Velamenicoccales > Velamenicoccaceae > Velamenicoccus. Next base: position 11,503 of record CAZAYJ010000017.1, on the reverse strand, counting down.
AAGCAAGCGCCACGCAGGGCCCAAGGCCATGACGTTCACGCTCAAGGATGCCGAAGAGTCTGTCCAAAAGAAGTCGATTCTCTATGACCGCGGCGAGGACGAGCATTACGACACCATTTCTGCGTTTATCAAATCGATGCGCGGCTCTGATCCCGACGCAGCGCTTTACTGGCTGGCCAAGATGATTTATGGCGGGGAAGACCCGAGGTTCATCGCCCGGCGGATCTGCATTTGCGCGGCCGAGGATGTTGGGAACGCCGATCCACAGGCGCTCGTCCTGGCCGAGGCGGCGTTTGCCGTCTGTGAGTTCATCGGTATGCCGGAAGCGCGGATTCCTTTGGCGCAAGCCGCCGTGTATGTCGCATGCGCGCCCAAGTCCAACGCCGCCTATTTGGGGATCGAGAAAGCTTTAAAAGAAGTCGTGTCAAAACCGGTCCAGCCGGTGCCCGCGCATCTGCGCGATGCGAATTATTCTGGGGCCGAGAAGCTTACCCGCGGGCAGGGTTATAAATATCCGCATGACTACCCCAAGCACTATGTCCGGCAGGAGTATATGCTTAAAAAAGTCAGGTTCTACGAACCGCAGGACACGGGTTACGAAAAAAAGATCAAAGAGCGTCTCAGGGAGTTGCGTGGAGAGGATGGCGCATGATTGTCACCAGACAGAAAACGCAAGAAGAGATCCTGAAAGCTCTCGATGGGAAAAAACGCATTTTCATCGTGGGCTGCGGCGACTGTGCCGCGACATGCAAGACTGGCGGCGAGCCTGATGTGAAGGTCCTGGCGGACATCCTGAAGGCCCATGGCAAGGAGGTCACGGGTTTTGTCATCCCGGAGACGGCATGCGTGGCCGCCCAGACCAAGACCGCTTTTGCCAAAAACAGGACCGCCCTGATGGCGAGCGATGCGGTTCTGGTCTTAGCATGCGGCTCAGGCGTCCAGTGCACGAGGGAAAACGACCGGTTGGGTCTCGATATCGTTGCGGGCTGCGACAGCTTGTTTGCAGCGCTTGTCAATCCCGACGGGTCTTTCCGGGAGGTCTGCAGCACCTGCGGGGAATGTGTTCTTGACCTGACAGGCGGGATATGCCCGGTCACTCGCTGCAGCAAGTCTTTGAGGAACGGCCCCTGCGGAGGATCAATTAAGGGCAAGTGCGAAGTTGACCGCGACCGTGATTGCGCCTGGGTTTTGATTTATGAACAGCTCAAAACCAAAGGCAGGCTGGATGTTATGAAAAAAACCATGGGGCCGAGAGATTACAGGAAATCCCTCAAACCGGCCAAGGACATCCGTGTTTAAAAAAGTCGCCCCGGCCGGATATGCGTCAGGATTTGACAGCTGGCGCCGGATGTGTTACTTTAATAAAATATGCTTTAGGTAAGCCATGGATAATACTCAATATAGCGAAAAGGTAATGGAACACTTCCTGAACCCGCACAATGTCGGGGAGTTGCTGGACGCCAACGGCATCGGCAATGTCGGCAACCCCGTTTGCGGCGATATCATGCGCCTCTATATTAAGGTTCAAGATGGGCGGATCGTTGATGCGAGGTTCAAGACCTTTGGTTGCGGCGCGGCGATCGCGACCAGTTCCATGGTGACGGACCTGGTGAAGGGCAAGACGCTGGACGAGGCCCTGCAGATTTCCAACAAGGCCGTGGCCGAAGCCCTCGGCGGCTTACCGAAGGTCAAGATGCACTGTTCTGTTCTGGCGGAGGAAGCCCTGCGCGCCGCCATCGAAGATTACCGCAAGAGGCAGGAGCAGTAAGGTTCATACGGACATGATTCAGGAAAAAAAGAAAAGAATACGGCTGGAACTGTTAAAAAAGCTAAAAAGCCATAAGGAGGAAGACAGGTTTAGAAAGAGTGCGGAAATCGCCAGAAAGCTTTTTTCGCTGAAGAACTACCTAAAAGCAAAAACGGTCCTGTTTTACCTTTCGCTCGACGGAGAAGTAGACACGGTGAGTATGATCAGAGATTCCATGAAGCAAGGCAAAAGGGTTGCGGTTCCTGTGATCCGCAGGGAGACGCGCGATATCGTGCCGTCTCTCCTCGTGGACTATGATACCGAATTGACCTGCGGTCCATTCGGTATCCGCCATCCCAAAGAAGAATATATCCGACCTGTGGGATTGAACGATATCGACCTGGTGATCGTGCCGGGCTTGGCTTTTGATAAGGCCGGCAACCGGTTGGGCCGTGGCCACGGATATTACGATAGGTTCCTGGGCCGTCTTCCCAAAGACGTGCCGACTGTCGGTCTTGCCTTCGCTTTTCAGATCCTCGAGGATTTCCCGCCTCTCGAGCCTCACGATCTTTCCGTCACGACGGTCCTTTTTGCTTAACTTGAGGCGTCCGGCGCAACATCGCTTCCGGCCCGACAATCCCGCACGCATATTCGTCAAAGCGGGTTCGTGATAGGAGGGGTAAACAATGTCCACAGGAAATAACGTATTCGTCATGGCAACTATTTTTCTCGTCGCCGGCTCAGTTCTCGTTTTTCTGTATTTTATCCTGCGCCGGGTGATGGGGGAGCAAAAGATAAAGAACGCCCACCTCGAAGCGAAGGCGATTGTTGACGGTGCCAAGAAAGAGGTGGAGACGATCCGCAAGGAAGCCGAGCTTAACGCCAAGGATCAGCTTTTGCGGATGCGTCAGGATTTTGAAAAGGAGACCAAGGAGCGTCGTGACGAAATAGCCAACCTTGAGAAACGCATGGCGCTTCGCGAGACGAACCTTGAGCGTCGCGTGGACCTTCTGGAAAAGAAGGAACGCGAGCTCGACGACAAGACGCGCCAGATCAAATGTCAGGAAGAGGCGGTCAAGGCCAAGGAAGACGAGTTGGGCAGGCTCCTGGCCGAGGAAAAGGAAAGACTGCACAAGATCTCCAACATGTCTCCGGAGGAGGCGAAGGTGCTTTTGCTCTCCCGTCTGGACGGAGAACTTGGCCGGGAGAAGGCCATCCTGATCAAGAAGGCGGAGGATGAGATCAGGGAAACGGCCGACAAGAAAGCCGGTGAGATCGTCGCGCATGCCATCCAGCGTTGCGCGGTCGAGCATGCCGTGGAGTCCACCGTGAGCCTTGTGTCTTTGCCTTCCGATGAGATGAAGGGCCGGATCATCGGCCGCGAAGGCCGCAATATCCGCGCCTTCGAGATGGCGACAGGCATCGACGTGATTATCGACGATACGCCGGAGGCGGTCATGCTGTCGGGGTTTGACCCTGTCCGCCGCGAGGTCGCCAGGATTTCGTTGGAGCGCCTTATCTCCGACGGCCGCATCCATCCGGGCCGCATCGAAGAGGTGGTTGACAAGGTCAAAAAGGAGATGGAGGTCAAGATCAAGGAAGAGGGCGAAAAGGTCCTTTTCGATATCGGGGTGCACGGCGTCAATCCGGAGCTGGTTAAGATGATCGGCCGCCTGAAATACAGGACGAGCTTCGGGCAGAACGCCTTGCAGCATTCCAAGGAAGTGGCGCTCCTCATGGGTGTCATGGCCGATGAGCTTGATCTTGATTCCAAGGTCGCCCGCCGCATCGGCATTTTGCACGATATCGGCAAGGCGCTGGATCAGCAGGTCGAAGGCACGCACGCCAAGCTCGGTGCCGAGATGGCGCGAAAGTTCGGTGAGACGGACGTCGTCGTGCAGGGCATCGAGGCACATCACGAAGAGGTCGAAAAGACCAGTCTCTACGGCGTTCTGGCCGCCGCCGCCGACGCTATCAGCGCTGCTCGTCCGGGCGCGCGGCGCGAGACGCTGGAGACATACGTCAAGCGCCTCGAGAAGCTGGAGTCCATCGCCAATGTTTTTAAGGGCGTTGAGAAGTCGTTTGCGATCCAGGCGGGACGCGAAATCCGCGTCATCGTTCAGCCGGAAAAAATCAACGATACCGATGCCACGGTCTTGGCGCGCGACATCCGCAAGAAGATCGAGGAAGGCATGGAATATCCGGGACAGATCAAGGTCACGGTGATCCGCGAAACGCGTGCGGTCGAATACGCGAAATAGGACATAAACGTTTATGCAGATATTGTTTATCGGTGATATTGTCGGTTCGCCAGGCCGCGCGGCGGTCAAAGGGCTCCTGCCCGGCCTGCGCAAGGCCCGCGGCATCGACGTGGTCATCGCCAACGCCGAGAATGCCGCTGGCGGGTCCGGCATCACGCAGCGTGTCGCGCGCGACCTGTTCCAGTCGGGCTGCGATATTCTTACGTCGGGGGATCATGTGTGGCGCAGGCCCGAGATTGTGGACCTTCTGCACACCCAGACCAATATCCTGAGGCCGCTGAATTTTCCCAAAATGACGCCGGGGCACGGCAGCACGGTTTTCAAGACCGAGACCGGCGTCAAGGTCGGCGTCATTTGCCTCTTGGGCCGTGTTTTTATCGACGCAATGGTGGAATCTCCTTTCCGCATCGTCCAGGACGAGATCAAGGCGTTACAGAAGGAGACTCCTGTGATCGTCGTCGATTTTCATGCGGAAGCAACGTCGGAGAAGGTCGCGATGGGTTGGTTTCTGGATGGAGAGGTATCGGCGGTTTTGGGTACGCATACGCATATCCAGACGGCTGACGAAAAGATTCTGCCCCGCGGCACGGCGTATCTGACGGATGCCGGGATGACCGGGCCGTACGACTCAGTGATCGGCCGCAACAAGGACAAGATCATCGAGCGTTTCTTGACAGGTATGCCGACGAGATTCGAGCTGGGCACCCGCGACGTCCAGCTGCACGGCGCCGTCGTCGAGATCGACGCGGCCACGGGCAAGGCCGTGCGCATCGAACGCATTCAGGAGCTTTTTGCCACAAAGACAGAAAATGCCCAAGATCCTGACGATCAGTGAACTGACGCATGATTTAAAAGAGGTCCTGGAGAATATTTTCCAGGACGTCTGGGTAGAGGGCGAAGTTTCCAATCTGCGCTCGCCCGGATCGGGACACAGCTATTTCAGCCTGAAGGACGCACAGAGCGTCTTGCGCTGCGTGTTGTTCCGTCAGGCGGCCGCGCGTCTGAAATTCGCCCTTGCAGACGGCATGCACGTGGTTGCGTCGGGCCGCATAGGCGTTTACGGCCGCGACGGCCAGTACCAGCTTTATGTCGATACCCTGCAGCCCAAGGGCACGGGCGCTTTGCAGATGGCCTTCGAGCAGCTGAAGGCCCGCCTGGCTCAGGAAGGGTTGTTCGACGAGGCGCGCAAAAAACCTTTGCCCTTTCTTCCGGAGACGATCGGCGTGGTGACGTCGCCGACAGGCGCGGTCATCCGCGATATCCTTCAAGTTTTGGAGAGGCGTTTCCCTCGGGCCCATGTCGTCATTAACCCTGTACGCGTGCAGGGAGAGGGCGCGGCCGGCGAGATCGTCAGGGCCGTGGAAGAATTCAATGCATGGGGCCTGGCGGATGTGATTATTTTGGCGCGCGGCGGCGGCAGCCTCGAGGACCTCTGGAGTTTTAACGAAGAACAGGTGGCGCATGCTATCGCTGCCTCCGGCATTCCCGTGGTTTCGGCTGTGGGCCATGAGACGGATTACACGATTGCCGATTTTGTCGCCGACAAAAGGGCGCCGACGCCTTCGGCGGCCGCGGAGATGGTGATGCCTGCCGAGGCGGATCTGCGGGAGCGCATTGATCAGCTGGTGAAGCACCTGTGGCGCAGCCTCGCCGACGTCGTGCCCCAGCAGGCCCAGCGCATCGACGATCTTTGCGAGGAAATGCGGCGCGCCCTGCAAAACAGATTTGAGGCCAAAAAGCTCGAAGTTGACGGTTTCTGCCGCGAGCTGGAGGCGCTCAACCCCCTTGCCATTTTAAGACGGGGTTATAGCGTGACGATGGCCGAGGACGGCCGCACGGCCATACGCCGTACGGACCAGTTGAAGGCAGGGGACCGGTTGAAGACCCGGCTCGCAAAGGGAGAGTTCCTGAGCCGTGTGGAAGAGATCCTGACATAGGCACAGAACGATAACAGGACGAGGATATTATGGGATTCGAAGAGAGCCTTAAGAAGTTGGAGAAGATCATTGATGATCTTCATTCCGAAAAGATTTCCCTGGAAAAGTCCATTGAGAAATTTGAAGAAGGCGTCAAGCTGGCCGACCATTGCCTCAAGACCTTAGACGGTATGAGAAAGAAAATCGAGATCGTTGCCAAGACAAAAGACGGCAAGCACAAGATCAAACCGTTTGAAGAGGAAATATAGGGATTTATGCTTTTGGAAACCGTTCGTTCACCGCAAGACTTAAAGAAGATTCCGAAGGACAAGCTGCCGGAGCTGGCGGCGGAGATCCGTAGCCGGATCATCGGCGTCGTCTCCAAGACCGGCGGGCATTTGGCGTCGAGCCTGGGCGCCGTGGAGCTGGCCATCGCGGTCCATTATTGTTTTCATGCGCCTGAGGACGTTATTATCTGGGACGTCGGACACCAGGCCTACGCGCACAAGATTTTGACGGGGCGTAACGAGCGCTTTGATGCCCTGCGTCAGAAAGACGGGGTAAGCGGTTTCCCTTGCAAGACGGAATCCGTTTATGACCCGTTTACCACCGGGCACAGTTCGACAGCTGTTTCCCTGGCGTTCGGCTGCGCGGCGGCACGCGACCTGCGGGGGACGCACGAAAAAGTTGTCGCGATCGTCGGAGACGGCGCCCTGACGGGGGGCATGTGTTTTGAGGCCCTCAACCACGCTGGCCACCTCGGCAAAGACATACTCGTCATCCTTAATTCCAACGATATGGCGATCGCTCCCAGTGTGGGCGCCCTGAGCACATATCTCAACAAGATTATCTCCAGGCCCATTTATAACCGTTTCAAGGACGCCCGGGATGCGTTTTTAAAGCAGCGCCTCGGCCGGATCGGCCCGAGGCTCCAGAAACTCGCCGACAAATTTGAAGAGCTGCTTAAAGGCCTGATTGTCCCCGGCATCTTTTTTGAAGAGATGGGGTTTAAGTATTTCGGGCCCCTCGACGGGCACAATACGGCTCTTTTGATCGATACGTTGCAGAATATCGCCCATCTCAAAGGGCCGCTTCTCCTGCATGTGGTCACAAAAAAAGGCAAGGGCTTTGCCCCGGCTGAAAACCAGCCCGTCCGTTTTCACGGGACAGCCTGTTTTGACATCGCCTCCGGCGAGGTCGCGGCGCAGGAGGAAAAACCCCAGGCGAGCTTTACGGATGTTTTCAGCGCTTCGCTGCAGGCATTGGCGCAGAAAGACAAAAAGATCGCGGCTATCACCGCCGCTATGCCCGAAGGTACGGGTTTGGCGGCTTTTGCCAAGGCCTTCCCGGAGCGGTTTTTCGACGTCGGGATCGCCGAGCAGCATGCCATAGGGTTTGCCGCAGGGCTGGCCCGGACAGGGCTTAAGCCTTACGTCGCGGTCTATTCGACATTTTTACAAAGGGCCTATGATCAGATTGCCGAAGAAGTTTGTCTCCAAAATCTCGGCGTGGTCTTGTGTCTCGACAGGGCGGGGCTTGTTGGCGAAGACGGCCCGACGCATCACGGCATGTTCGATATCGCCTACCTGAGGCATCTGCCCAATATGACGGTCTTGGCGCCTGGCGACAAGGAAGACCTGGAGGCCATGTTGGCATTCGCTGCCGAGTGCCCGACGCCGGTGGCGATCCGCTATCCGAGGGGGGCAGCGCCGCGCCGCAGGGGAAATCTTTCCGTTTCGCCTGTCCGTCATGGCCGTGCAGAAGTCCTTATGGACGGCGGGTCGGTGGCGGTTCTGGCCCTGGGCAGCATGCTCGAGCCGGCCGCAGACGCCGCCGACATCCTCTCAAAGGAGGGCGTGCGCGTGACACTCGTCAACGCCCGGTTTGCCAAACCTCTTGACGACGGGCTGATTTTGAAGCTTTATGATACGACAGAGGCCATGGTGACCGTCGAGGAAGGCGTTGGGGCCGGAGGTTTCGGCAGCGGCGTCTTGGACGTCTTAGGCGCCGATGGCCGCCTATTCGCCTCGGCCAAGAGAGTGAAATGTCTGGCCCTACCGGCGTCTTTCGTCACGTTCGGCAAGCGCAAGGAACTACTAGAGCAGTACGGACTCTGCGCGGAAGGCATTGCCGCGGCGGTCCGCGAGGTTCTTGGGAGATAGCGGTCATGGCCAAGATAAGGATCAACAGGCAAAGGTGCAAGAGCTGTCAGCTTTGTATCGTCTGGTGTCCGAGGAAAAACCTGAAGCTCGACGAGGCCTTGAACGACGCAGGCGTTTTTCCAGCCGTCGTCATCGATCCGGCCAACTGTACGGGTTGCGGTATGTGTTATGTGATGTGCCCGGATGCCTGTATTGAGATAGAGGAATAGGATGAAGAAGACGATCTTGTGTTCCGGCAATGAGGCGATGGGGGAAGCGGCGATCCGCGCGGGCCTGAAATTTTACGCGGGCTATCCGATCACGCCCCAGAATGAGCTGACCGCCTACATGGCGGACCAACTGCCGCCGCGCGGCGGGATTTTTATCCAGTCGGAATCGGAGCTGGCCGCCATCAATATGATTTACGGCGCATCCGCCGCGGGCGCGCGCGTCATGACAAGCTCATCTTCGCCGGGCATCAGCCTCAAGCAAGAGGGGATTTCCTATATTGCCGGCGCCCAGCTGCCTGCCGTCATTATCAACGTGATGCGCGCCGGTCCCGGCCTGGGCAATATCTGGCCGGCACAGGCGGATTATTTTCAGGCGACAAAAGGCGGCGGCCATGGCGACTACCGCATGATCGTCTTGGCGCCCGCGAGCGTGCAGGAGTCTTTTGACTTGACGCGCCTGGCCTTTGAGCTGGCGGATCGCTACCGCATGGCTGTCATGGTTTTGAGCGACGGCCTGCTCGGTCAGATGATGGAGGGCTTGACGTTTGACGACGAGCTGGCGCCGCCGGCCGCCGTCGCAAAACCATGGGCCTTGACCGGCGCGAGGGACCGTAAGCCGAACGTGATTCGCTCTCTTTTCATGAAGCGATCCGACGTCGAGAAGAACAACATCGTCTTGCAGAAAAAATATCGCAGGGTCGCCTCGCGGGAGGTCCGTTACGACGAGATATTTATGGACGATGCCGTCATGGCGGTCGTCGCCTATGGTTCGATGGCGCGCATTGCCGAGGCTGTCGTCCGTCGCCTGCGCGCCAAGGGCCGCAGAGTAGGTTTGTTCAGGCCCATTACACTCTGGCCGTTCCCGTCAAAGCGCCTGGCCGACCTCAGCCGCCGCGTCAAAAAATTCCTTGTTGTCGAGATGTCTTACGGCCAGATGGTCGAAGACGTCCGTCTGGGTGTTGAGGGCCGCGCTGCCGTTTCTTTTTACGGCCGATCCGGCGGCGGCGTCCCTACGGAATTCCAGATCGAGCGGGAGACCCTCCGGTGTCTGTCGGCGCCGTTGAAAAAAAGGGGGCGCTAGGATGGCAAAGAGTTATTTAAGACCCCAGACGTTGACGGATGTCGTGACGCATTACTGCTCCGGCTGCGGCCATGGCATCCTGCATCGTCTCGTGGCCGAAGTCATTGATGAGCTGGGGATCCGGGGCTCCGCCATCGCCGTGGCGCCCGTCGGGTGCGCGGTCGTGGCCTACGATTACTGGGATATCGATTGCGCGGAGGCGGCACACGGCCGCGCCCTGGCTGTGGCCACGGGGCTCAAACGCACGCAACCAGATAAAATCGTATTCACGTATCAGGGCGATGGAGACTTGGCCGCCATCGGCACGGCAGAGACGATCCATGCAGCCAACCGCGGCGAGAACCTGACTGTTATTTTCGTCAATAATGCGGTGTACGGCATGACGGGCGGCCAGATGGCCCCGACGACACTTTTGGAGCAGAAGACGGCCACGACACCGCGGGGCCGCCAGGCCGCGACAGAAGGATATCCCTTGAAGATATCGGAGATGCTGGCGCTTTTGAACGGGGTGATTTCCGTCGAGCGCACGGCGGTCAGCTCTCCCAAAGAGGTGTTGAACACGCGCCGGGCGATCAAAGACGCTTTCATGAACCAGATGGAACATAAAGGATTTTCTATCGTCGAAGTCCTGTCCATGTGTCCGACATACTGGGACAAGAGCCCGGCCGACGCGGCGCGGTGGATCTCCGAAGAGATGGTAAAGTATTTTCCGCTGGGCAAGCTTAAGTAGGCAGCCATGACAGAAAAGATTATTTGTGCAGGTTTTGGAGGGCAGGGTATCATGGCCATGGGCAAGATTCTGGCCATGTCGGCCCTGCGCGAAGGCAAGAAGGCCAGCTGGTTGCCGTCCTATGGCGCAGAAGTCCGAGGCGGCACGGCCCACTGCATGGTGGTGCTATCAGACGGGCCCATCGCTTCCCCGATGGTTGAAAAGGCGGATTCCTTGATCATCATGAATGATCCGTCGCTGAAACGTTTCCGGACGGCCCTGAGGCCCGGCGGGCTTCTTTTGGTCAACGCGACGCTGGCGCAGTGTCTCGGCACATCCAGGCGTCTACGGGTGGTCAACGCTCCTCTGACGCAGATGGCCATTGACCTGGGGCTCGAAAAAGTGGCTAATACAATCGCCATCGGTGTTTATTTGGGGCTCAAAAAGATTATTGCCCTCTCGACGATGGAAAAATCCATCGAGGAGGTCCTGGCGCACAGGCCGAACCTTGTGGCCATCAACAAAAGAGCGCTCGAGGAAGGGTTTTTCTTCGCGCAAAAATTAAGCAAATCCCGATAGAGAGCTTTGTTCTGTGTCGGGGCAAAGGCGTTTCAACAAACGGAGTGATTGTCATGCGTGTAAGATTTGCACCGAGCCCGACGGGATATCTGCACATCGGCGGGGCGAGGACGTGTTTGTTTAACTGGCTCTACGCCCGCGCGCAAGGCGGGTCTTTTGTCCTGCGCATCGAGGATACCGACCAGGCGCGGTCAAAAAAAGAATACCTCGAAGAGATCCTCTTCTCCCTCAAATGGCTCGGCCTCGATTGGGACGAGCTGCATTACCAAAGCCAGCGTTTTGATATCTATCGCGAGGTAGCCCAGAAGCTCCTGGACGCTGGCTTGGCCTACAAGGCTGAGGATGGCTCAGGCGCGGTGATCTTCCGGATGCCCCAAAAGTCGCTTGAGATTGACGATATGATCCACGGCAAGATCGTCTTCGACACGGGGCTTATCAAGGACCAGGTCCTGATTAAGTCCGACCAGTCGCCCACGTATAATTTTGCCTGCGTCGTCGACGACGCCGCCATGCAGATCACGCATATCATCCGCGGGGACGATCACATCTCCAATACGCCCAAGCAAGTCGTCCTCTATGAAGCCTTGGGTTATCCCTTGCCGAAATTTGCCCACATTCCTATGATCCTGGGGGCGGGAGGGGGCCGGATGTCCAAGCGCGCCGGCGCCACCGCCATCAGTGAATACAGGTCTATGGGATTTCTCTCGGGGGCCCTGGTGAACTATCTGATGCTTTTAGGGTGGTCTCCCGGCAACAACCAGGAGATCATCACGCTCAAGGACGCGATCGCAAAATTCAATATCCAGGATGCCAACAAGACCGCGGCGACGTTTGATATG
>CAZAYJ010000016.1:0-13212 GCA_964489335.1 uncultured Planctomycetia bacterium | reverse complement strand
GTGTTATTTTAGGGTGATCCGCCTCCGGCGGATAATCAGGATCAAAATTTTAGATTCATCCGTTGCGGGGATGGTCTTTACCTTAATAATTATTCGGGATATTCTATGGCGATAAAAACAATCCGTGATTTGGTAATGAAGCAGGCGGCCGCTTTTCCAAAGAAAGCCGCTATCATTTTTGAGGACCATCCCGTCGCGTTTGGCGAGCTTAAGGATAGAGTCTTTCGGCTTGCCAACAATCTGACGTCCCTGGGAGTCAAGAAGGGCGATAAGGTCGCCTTGTATCTGCCGAACTGGCCGGAATATATTTACGCCTATCTGGCCCTGTTTTCTATCGGCGCAACCGTTGTTCCTCTCGATTTCATGTTGAAGAACGACGAGCTGGAAGCTTGCCTAAATCATTCCGATTCAGTCCTTCTTGTCGCCAAGACGCGGCCCGACGTCTCTCTGGAGAATATCAAGGCGCACGTGCCGAAGCTCAAGAATATCCTTCTTGTGCGTGAATGCAAAGAAGGATATCTTTCTTTTGATGATTTCGTTGCCCAGGGGGTTTCCCATGCTCCCTCGGCGGCCATCGATGCATCCGATCCCGCCCTGATCCTGTACACATCGGGGTCGACAGGTCGTCCCAAAGGGGTTTGCCTGAGCTACCGGCATTTGAACGCGGCGCCGGAGGCGATGGAGTTTTTCGTGGATTTGACGCCGGCCGACGTGAAATTGTCGGCCTTGCCGTTGTCGCACGGCGGCGGGCTGGTCTATCTGCAGAACTGCATTTTTTACGGCATCACCCTCGTCCTTATGGAACGTTTCATTCCCGTCGAGTATCTCAAAAATATAGAAAAATACAAGGTCACATGTTTTCACATGGTGCCGTCGATGTATTACGCTCTTCTGCACCTCAAGGAATTTGAGAAATACGACCTTTCCAGCATCCGCTGGGTCAATGTTTTCGGCGCCCCGAATTCACCTGACGCCATCCGGCGCTTCAAGACCTATTGCCCTAATGCCAAGCTGCTTAACGGCTGGGGGATGACCGAGACAAACGCCCCGAATATCGTGACGCCCATGGGATCCGAGAAGATTGAGTCTATCGGCAGGCCGGCGCCGTGGATCAGCGTCCGGCTGGTCGACGATGACGATCGGGATGTTCCCGAAGGCGAGATCGGGGAGATCGTCTTGAAGAGCTGGGTTGTCATGGATGGTTATTACAAGGACCCTGCCCTGACCGCTGAAGTCTTGCGGGATGGTTGGTTTCATACGGGCGACCTGGGTCGCCGGGATAAAGAGGGTATGTATTATATCGCCGGCCGCAAGAAAGACATGGTCAAGGTTTCCGGACAGATTGTTTTTCCGGCGGAAATCGAAGAAGCGGTGCACAAGCATCCGGCTGTGGCGGAAGTCGGGGTTATCGGCGTCTCCGACGCCCTGCGTGGAGAGGTGTTGAAGGCGTTTATCGTCCTGAAGCCGGACGCAGCGCTCACAGATCAGGACATCAAGCAATTCTGCCGCCAGCACCTGGCACATTTTAAGATTCCGCACACCGTTGTTTTCGTCGAGAGCCTTCCTAAAACGAGGACGGGTAAGATTGACAAGGCGGCGCTGAGACAGAATGATGTGAGGACAGGGGAAAGACGCTGACCCTCGGAGTTAACCTCGCAAGGGGTTAGACCTTCGCAATGCCGCAGAAAGCGGCATACTGACCTCTCCGACAGAGTCGGGTGACGGCCTGTTTTGCAAGGAAAGATACTTCAGTATAGGCAAAATTAAGGAGTCTCATATGCAGATGAAGAAAGACATCCATTTGACGGGTCGCGATCTTTTGGGGATGGTCCAGGTTAAGCCGGGAGATTTCGGCAAGTATGCCATTATTCCGGGCACGGCCGAGCGCCGGGACGCAATTCTGGAGCATCTGGAAAAACCGGTCAAGAGCTTTTCCTTTTTTGAGTATACGATGTATACGGGTTTTTATGAGGGCATCAAGATCGCTGTCGGCAACGGCGGGCGGTTCTCGCCGGATTCCGCAATCATCGCCGAAATCCTGTGTGCCGGGAAGGTCGAGTGCATCATCAGAGCCGGTTCCTGCGGCGCCCTGGATGAGACCATCAAGGTCGGCGATGTCGTCCTGGCTACGGGCGTGGTACGCGGCGACGGCGTGACGCCCTATTATGTGGACAAGGATTATAAAACAGTGACGGATGCGTCTGTGACGGCGGCCCTGGAAGCAACGGCCAAAGAAAACGAGGTCTCGATTCGTAAAGGGCTGATCTGGACGACGGATGCGCTGTTGCGTGAGACAAGGGAATTGATCGAGAAGGTCAAAAAAGAGGGGGCCGTGGCCGTCGATATGGTGTCGAGCGCGCTTCTGACGATTGCACAATTGAACAATGTCAAGGCCGCCTCGATCTCGGCCGTCAGCGATAATCTGATCACCGGTGAGCTCGGTTTTATCAACCCGGATTATTACGAGGCCGAGGCCAGGGTGGTTAAGGTGTGCCTGGATGCGGTGAAAAAACTGGCGCAAGGGTAGGCCATGAGGGAATCTGTTTTATTCTGGCCCGTGCATCTGAAGGGCCGTACGCTTTATATCTTAGACGAGACAAAGATCCCGCAGCGGATCGTTTACCTGAAGGTCCGTCATTATCATCAGGCGATCGACGCGGTCGTGACGATGAAGACGCGCGCCTTTGGGCAGTTTTTGACTGTTTGCTATACGTTCATGCTGGAGATGCAGAAGGCCGAAGGGCTTTCGGCCGCTGCACAGATGTGTTTGCTTGAACGCGTGGCCACGGCCTTCAACAGGAGCCGTCCCACGTTTCCTTTCGAGGAAGTAACGGGCATGGTGTTGAGGGTGGCGCGCAAGGTCTTCGGAAGTCCCATGTTCCGCCAGGATTTTATTTCGGCCATGAATGGTTTCTTGGAACAGGAGATCAGGCAAAAGAGGTATCAGAGGGCCCAAGAAGCCGCCGCGCTGATCAAAGATGGCGCCACGGTATTGACGCACTGCAATGTTTCCGGCGAGCTGCCCTTAGTCGCGGAGTTCTGCCGGAAAGCAAAAAAGAAAATCCGTTTTCTGGCCACGGAAACGCGGCCCTATTTTCAGGGGGCGCGGCTGACCGCCTGGGAGTTGAAGCGGGAGGGTTTTGACGTGACTCTTATCCCGGACAATGCGGTGGCCAAGGTCATGGGGGATGGCGACGTGGATTGTGTCCTCGTCGGCTCCGACCGTTCCGCGGCCAACGGCGACTTCGCCAACAAGATAGGGACGTACCAGATAGCTCTTCTGGCCCGGCATTTCGGCATTCCTTTTTATGTGCTTGTCCAGTCATCGGACAAGTTAGATTCAGGCCGTCAGATCCCGATCGAGGTGCGCCGGGATGAAGAAATTCTTTGCTTTGCCGGCAGGAGGCTTGCGCCTGTGGGCGCGGCCGCTTTCTATCCTGGTTTCGACGTCGTGCCGCATCGATGGGTGACAAAACATATTGCGATTCATGCTCGTTAAAGAACAAATACCTCTTATTTTCGGCGTGCCTCAGGATGATTTTTACGCGCAGCTCAAGGCGAAAAAAGTCTTTGTGGCGGAATTGAGGCCGGCCTTGGAAGGGATGAAAGACGTCGCCAAAGAGCTCAAAGGGCGCGGCGTCCAGCCGGTCGTCATCTGCGATAACATGATGGCGTTTTGCATGGAAAGGAAGCTTGTGAGCGTCGTCCACATCTTTGCGCAAGACCGGAAAAACGATGTTGTTCTTTGCCGTACGGGTTCCTTGATCGCGGCCCTCTGCGCCCGCGCCCACCGGATCCCGGTCGTTTTGCACGACGGCGCCAAGCCGCGCGTGGCGAAGAGTGCCGATCTGTTGAAGATCGGGGGGCTGAAGGTAACATCGTCGAGGATCAAGACATATGTCCCCTTACTGGAGGAAGTGCCAATGGGCCTTGTCGGCCGCACGCAAGGACGCAAGCCGGGAGCATAAGGATATGCAGAAAAAGATAGACGAGATTATTCGTATCGGCAGGTGGATTTGGGATAAGGACCTTTCGGGCGGCGCCTCAGGCAATTTAAGTCTGCGCGTTGACGACGAGGTCATCCTTATCACGGGCCGCGGCACCTGTTTGGGCGCGCTCAAGACTGAAGATGTCTGCACTATCCGCATGGACGGCGAGCCCTTGGTTAAAGGGTTTGTCCCGTCTTCGGAAAAATTATTCCATACGAGCGTTTATCAGCATCTGGATGCTAAGGCGGTCGTTCATGTGCATCCGACATTTTGCAACGGGTATTTCGCCGTTCACGACAAGATCGGTTTCGATACCTTTGAGACGCGTCTTGTCCTGGGAGACGTGCCGGTGATCGACCAGAAGACGCCGACGATTACCGATATCATGCCGGTGATCGAGGCGCTCAAAAACAGCAATATCGTTGTCTTGAAGCACCATGGGGTCGTGGCTATCGGAGAGACATTGAATGATGCATTTTTCCTGGTGCAGACCCTGGAAGAAGCGGTTAAGATTGCCTGCATCAAAGATCTCTATGCGAGAGCGTCACAGCCGCCGGCGCCGGCTTCCGGCGGGGATGCGGCTTTTCCTTCCGCAGGCGGGACTTTTGAATTGTTCTCCAAAGAGCAGATATCCGAGATTGTGCGTCTTGTGAACCAGGATGCCCAGTTCCGCCAGCTCGCCCTGCAGACGAACCTGGAGACGAAACTGGCGGTTGTGCTCGACGAGACCCAGACGGCATATTGTTTTCATTTCTCGGGAGGCGGAATCAAGGATTTCGCGGACAAGGTCGGAGACGCTGAATTTGTGATTTCCGGCAAGGCGGATTACTGGCGCGCGATCTTTAAGCGGCAACTCGATCCTTTCGCCGCGACGACACAGAAAAAGCTGAAACTTAAAGGGGATTTTGCCAAGATTTCGCGCTGGTATGTGCCGTTCAATCGGCTCTTCGATTTGTGGACGAGCGCGCCGGTCAAATAAAAGAGGATCCGATGAATCACTATCAGATGTATATCGACGGCAGGATGTGCGACGCCGGGGACGGTGCGCGACTGGAGAGCACGAACCCTGCGACCGAAGAGAAGATCGCGTCTTTTCCGAAAGCGGGGACAGTAGATTTGGAAGAGGCGGTCCGTGCGGCGCGACGGGCTTATGATGAGGGCGAGTGGCCGCGGATGCCTCTGCCCGAACGGGCGCAGTTTCTGGTGCGTGTGGCACATCTGATCCGTGAACGCGCCTATGAGCTTGCGAAGATCGAGACGCAGGACACCGGCAAGACGACTAAGCAGACCACATTCATTGACATTCCGACCGCTGCCAACGCCTACGAATATTTTGCCGGGGCTGCCGCCGAGGTTAAGGGTGAGACGATTGCGATCCCGGCGCCGGCCATGAGCTATACGTTGCGAGAGCCTGTAGGCGTCGTGGGCGCCGTCATCCCGTGGAATTATCCGTTTCTGATGGCGGCCTGGAAGATCGCCTCCGGTATTATTTTAGGGAATACCATCGTCCTCAAGCCTTCGCAGGAGGCCTCCTTGAGCTGCCTGGAGCTGGCCAAGATTCTCCAGGATGTGGAATTGCCCGCCGGCGTTGTCAACATTGTGACAGGCGAAGGCCGTCTCCTGGGGCACGGTCTGGCCGCATCCATGGATGTCGACATGCTTTCTTTCACCGGGTCGACCGAGGTCGGCCGCGACGTAATGAAGGCGGCCTCTTCGAATTTAAAAAGGCTTTCGCTGGAATGCGGCGGTAAGTCGCCGAACATTCTTTTTGCGGACTGTGATCTGGAGACGGCCGTCAACGGCTCTTTGTGCGCCATCTTCATGAACCAAGGGCAGATGTGCGTGGCAGGATCGCGGCTTTTGGTCGAAGAATCCATTTATGACAGGTGTGTCGAGCTTTTGGTCGAAAAGACCAGGAAGCTCAGGGTCGGCCCGCCGGAGGATCCGGCAACGGACATAGGCCCTTTGGTCAGCGATAAGCAAAGAAAAACCGTCCTGGAGTATATAGCCGTCGGAAAGAAAGAGGCGAAGCTGGTCGTTGGCGGCGGCGTCCCGAAGGATCTGCATCGTGGTTTCTATGTTGAGCCGACCATTTTTGCCGATGTGGACAACAGTATGCGCATCGCCAGAGAAGAGATCTTCGGTCCTGTCTTGTCGGTCATCAAGGTCAGGGACGCCGAGGAAGCCGTGCGCATCGCCAATGATACGATCTATGGGCTGGCGGCCATGATCTGGACAAAAGACGTGAACAAGGCGGCGACGGTAGCCAGAAAATTGCGCGCAGGGACGGTCTGGATCAACACCTTCGGCGGATTCTATAACGAAGCGCCCTTCGGCGGCTATAAGCAGAGCGGTTTCGGCCGCGAGCTGGGTAAAGACGGCTTGTGCGAGTTGACGCAGGTCAAGCATGTCAATGTTGATCTGACGCCGGGCGGCAAAACGCTCGTTGCTTCTTGGTTTAACGTCTGATGAATCCGCAGCTTATGGAGCGGCGATTACGAACGGCATAAGTTGCAGAGCCGCATTAAACCTAGACGTGCGGAGCTAAGCGCTCGCACGTCTGTGGTCGAACAGGTCCGACGATTTTTGTGGCGGATGGAACAGAATATATACAGGAGACGTTTATGAAAAAAGTCCTCTTTATCATGCCTCCGATCGGTGGATGGGCGACGCACGGCGTGATCAAGGCGCCTAACCAGTATTATGCCCAGCTGGCGGCCTATGTCCGGCAAAAACAGTCCGGAGAGCCTTTTGTCGTGGATGCGCGTGCGCTGGAACTTACTTACGACGACATCAAGGCGAGGGTCAGGGATATCGGGCCCGACCTTGTTGTTTTGGGCGACATCCTGCATTCGACGGGCGGCCTGGCGGTCATCTGGCATTTTAACCAGATAGCTCAGGTCGTCAAAGAGGTGAGTCCGCATAGCAAGGTGGCCGTCGGCGGTCTGTGGTATTCAGCCCTTTATCAGGAGACCCTGGAAGAGAATCTGGCGATCGATTTTGTCCTGATCGGGGAAGGTGAGCAGACGCTGGATGAGCTGTTGCGCAAGCTCGACACAGAAGGGGCGGATTACTCCCGTATCGCCGGCCTGGCATTCCGCAAGGCCGGCCAGGTCGCGGTCGGTCCCCACAGGGAGTTGATTAAGGATATCGACGTTCTTCCCTTGCCGGCTTATGATCTGTTTCCCATGGAGAAGTATGTCGCGCACACCTATTGGAAGAATTTCTGCGAGCTTTTTACCAGCCGCGGCTGTCCCGGGGGATGTTCTTTTTGTTACGAATGGAGCCAGTACGATCCGCGTTTCCCGCAGGATTTTGTCTCTTGGCGTTCGCATTCCGCCGGCCGGATCGTCGAAGAACTGGAACTCTTGACGAAAAAATTCGGCGTCAAGACCGTTGTTTTCCAGGATGACGCTTTTAACGTGAACTACGACATGGTGAAAAACGTCTGCAACGGCATCCTCGAAAAAGACATCAAGATCAACTGGGTCATCCTCGGTCGTGCAGACGACTGGTCGAGACAGGAAGATTTGATTCCTCTGATGAAGAAGGCTGGCATGTTCATGGGGTTGGTCGGCATCGAGGTCAGCGACGACGCTGAGTTGTCGCGGATCGGCAAAGGGGTGACGGTTGCGCAGATCAAGAAGACCGTGGATGCTTTGCGCAGGAATAATATTGCAACGATCGGAACGTTCATGATCGGTTTTGAGGATGATACGGAGGAGGCCGTCAAAAGACGGTTTTCGTTTGCCGACCAGGTGGATCCGGATGTCTTCGCGTTGCAGTTTGTGACTCCCGTGCCTGGCTCTCCTCTCTGGAAGAAGGTTGTCAAGGAAGGCCTGCTGGATCCCGCCAAGATTAGTCTCAAGGCATGGGATTTCCAGCATCCGGTCGTCCCGACCAAGCACCTCTCGGTTGAAGAGGTCGGGCGTCTGGGATCCTGGTGCATGAGAGAATTTTTCTCAAGGCCCCACCGTATCCACAGGATCATGGCCGGTAATTATTCGGATTTGGCCAAGCTCTGCGTTAAGGATTATATGGCGAACATCTCCAAGTTCGAGGCCGCGGCCACCAAAGGAGATTTGTATGTCTGAGCATATCACCATGAGTTGGGAGAAAACCACGGAAGCGCGTTTCAATAAGATGCTTTCCAAGATGCCGATCTTCCATCGGCACATGACGGAAGTCGGTGCCACCCAGAAGGCGGAAGAGAACGCCAAGGCGCGCGGTTCCAGGACTGTCGAGGAAGAAGACCTGATGCGCGCCATGTTCTCCGAGGTGCCCATGCAGTTTTATTCTTTGATGATCAAACTCCTGGACGACGTGGGTTTTGATTATAAGAAATACAACCTGCCGATTAAGAACGGCGCAAGCGGCCGCTGACAGTGAAAGAGAACAGACATTCTATTATTGTCAGGACCGACAATCCTGCTCTTTTGAGAAAAGAGGTCATTCGCTGGGGAGAGGCGGAATGGTGGCCGAAGGGGTCCCTGATGGCCTTCAGGCGCCAGACGTCCGGAGAGATTGCCCGCGGTACACTATATGTGCAAAAAGTGCTTTTGCCTTTTGCGCCTCAATGGCACGTTGAGGTGGGCGAGGTGACGGACAGAAGTATTTCCCGCAGTTTCCTGGATGGGATGTTTAAGGGGTACGAGCAGGTGGCTTTTCGGAGGGTCGGCGCGGAAGACTGGCGCGTGGATTACGTCATGCACTACGAGGTACAGGGGTTTTTCAACCGGTTCCTGTGGGTTGTGCTCTTCCGGCGGCTTCACGACTGTAACATCAAAAAGATATTGGGGAGCCTGAAAATATTCATGGAGACTCAATGAAGGTTGCTGTCATCGGTTTGGGCGCCATCGGCGGACTCGTCGCTTGTTACCTGAAGGCCCGCGGGATTCCCGTGATTGCGGTCGGCCGCCCGGAACAGAAGGAGGCGGTGGAGCGGGGAGGTTTTGTGATCGACGGTGTGCGCGGCCGATCCTGTGTCTATCTCGACGTCAGGCCGCGGCTCGAAGAGCGCGTGGACCTGGCGATCGTGACGGTCAAGACCCAGGATATCCGCGACGCGGTCGATAAGTCGCGCGTCTTTTTGGCTCAGGCGGACATCCTCTCGGCCCAGAACGGCGTGCGCGCCGACAAACTCCTGGGGTTGATGCTGGGCGACGAAAGGATCATATCGAGCATCGTCATGTTCGGCGCGACTTACGTCCCTTACAACAAGGTCGTGCATAATTTTGAGGGCAAGTGGCTGATCGGCCGGCCCGGCGGATCCAATGACGCCAAGGTCAAGGCGGTCGTCGATTTTCTGACGCCGGCATTTGCGGCAGAGGAAGTCGAAAATATCCAGGCGATGAAGTGGACCAAGATTTTTCTGAATTCCGGCAATGCCCTGCCGGCGATACTGGGCAAGAGCATCCAGGAGACGTATGCGAACATGGAGATGTGCAAGCTGGCCCTGCGGCTTCAGGGGGAGGGATTTGATCTTCTGGAGAAGCTTGGTATCGCGCCGGCGAGCATGCCGGAATTCGATGTTGAAAAGCTTAAAAGCCTGACCCGTATGCCGCTCGACCAGGCTGCGCCTATTTATTCGCAGATTATGGTCAACTTGAGCAAGGAACCGCTGTATGGTTCAATCCTCCAGAGTATCCGCCGCGGCCGGCCTTCGGAGATCGATTACATCAACGGAGAATTTGCCAACCAGGCCAAGCTTCATAATATCGACGCAGGATTGAATTCCCGTATCGTCGAGATGGTACATCAGGTGGAAAGATCGGGAAGATATATGACGGAAGACGATATCCTCAAAGTCTTAGCGCAAGGGAGCGATGATGAGCGAAAACAGAGAGAGTAAATTTTCTGTAAGAAAGAGGCTGCGTATGGAGTTTTGCAGCCTGCGCGCAACGGTGACCAAGCAAGAGGGGTTTTGTTATCACCGCTACAAAGTGGGAGACCAGTTCACGTTCAAGGATTTTACGCATCCGCCGCAGGATTTCTGTCTTGGCGCCGTACATTCCATGTTCCCGGCAATGTATGCTTTGACTTTTGGCGCCGAATTCCCCTTCATGGAAAACACGAAGTCTTTATTGACGACGTGTCCGGACGGAAAGAAGGTAGAGTTCCTCATTGAGGTTGTCGATAAAGAAGGCCGTGTGATCTCCAAGCCTAAACCGCAGACACCGCCGGGGCCGAAACCCAAGACGCTGGAGATTGAGGTTAAAGAGTGCACGGGCAAGTGTTTTTATGGATATAAGCTGGGGGACAAGATCACCGTCCGGGGCCTCAAGACGCCGGAAGGGTTCTGTGGAGCGGCTTATCATATGATGTTCCCTACATTGTTTGCGTTGAATTTCGGGGCGTCTTACCCGTTCATGGAAAACCCCAATTCATTGGATACGCTGACGTGTCCCGACGGCGGTCATGTTGTTTTCAAATTGACGAGGAAGCAAGAAGAGAATAGTCAATAGACGTCAGCCCAGAGGCGCCGTGTTAAATAAATTTTTACCGGCTACTGATCAGGACAAGGAGCTACTTTTATGAAAAGAAGAGTGGTTGTAACAGGCCTAGGCGTGATATCGCCCAATGGCATCGGAAAAGAAAATTGCTGGAAAGCCATGGTCGGCGGGGTTTCCGCTGTGCGCAAGGTTGATATGTTCGACGTGTCGATGTTCCGCACGCGGATAGCCGCTTATTCCAAAGAGTTTAATCCTTTTGAGTTTGGTTTGAACGAAGAGGAGGCGGAAAGGATGGATCGCTACGTGCAATTTGCGGTCGTGGCGGCCCAGATGGCGGTTAAAGACGCCAAGTTGGATTTTTCAAAGATCAACCGGCAGCGCGCGGGCGTGAGCTTGGCCAATGCCATTTGCGGTACTAAATACATGGAAGAGGAGTTTGCGCTGGTGACGGACAACGGCAAGAATCCCATTGATCCCCGTCTCGTGCGCCCTTATCTCTATGATGCCTCCATGTTCAATACGCCTTCTGCCGAGATTGCCGCCCGGTATCATCTCAACGGCATCTGCAATACGATATCGACCGGATGTACGGCGGGGACCGATTCCATGGGGTTCTGTTTTGAGACGATTGCCGACGGGGACGCGGATATCATGATCGCGGGCGCCTCGGAAGCCCCCTTGACGCCTATCACCTTCGGTGCCTTTGACGTGGTGAGCGTCTTGTCTGCCAGGAATGACGAGCCCGAGAAGGCCTCGCGGCCATTTGATAACAAGCGCGATGGCTTTGTGCTTTCCGAAGGCTGCGGCCTTCTGATCCTGGAAGAACTCAACCACGCCCTGAAGCGTGGGGCGCATATTTATTGCGAGATCATCGGTTATGGCACCTGCAACAACGCTTTTCACATGACGGATCTCCCGGCCGACGGCCTGGCCATGGCGAATTGCATTCAGCTTGCGCTCAAGGATGCCGAGATCGCGCCCAAGGACATCGATTACGTCAATGCACATGGTTCTTCGACGCGGATGAACGACGTTTTTGAGACCAATGCCTATAAGATCGCCTTGGGCGAGGAGGCGTACCGCATACCGATCAGTTCGCTTAAATCTATGATTGGCCATCCCCTGGCGGCAGCCAATGCCATCGAGATGGTGATGGCATCCATCATTTTCGAGCGCAACCTGATCCCTCCGACGATCAACCAGGAGGTACGCGATCCGCAGTGCGATCTGAATTATGTTCCTAACAAAGCGATCGAGAAAAAAGTGGACTTGATCCTGAAGACATCGAGCGGATTTTCCGGGATCCATTCGTCCCTGGTCATGAAGCGTTACCAGGAGGGGCAATAATGAAAAAAATCGCCATCACAGGTATCGGTATCGTAGCTCCCTCCGGGATAGACAAGAAGGTTTTCTGGGCCAATATCAAGGCCGGTCGTTCTGAGATCAAGGTTATCGACCGTTACGATGCGCAGCTGTATCCGTCGCACATTGGAGGGCAAATTCATCAACTGGACGCTTACTCTCATATCTCTTCACGGCTGCTTCAGAAGATAGACCCGTTTTCCCATATGGCCCTGATCGCATCCGAGATGGCCCTGAAGGATGCCGGTATCGATCTGACCAAGGAGAACCTGAATCATATCGGGATATTCATGGGCAACGCCCTGGGCGGGTGGCTCTACGGAGAAACGGAGTTGCGCGACCTTTATCTCGAAGGACGGGAAGGGGTGAGCCCCTATATGGCTTCTGCCTGGTTTCCAGCTGCACCCCAGGGGCAGGTCTCCATTTATTACGGCATCAAAGGGTATTCCAAGACCGTTGTGTCCGATAGGGCCAGTTCTCTGATGGCCATCGGCCACGGAGCGAAGATCCTGGCCAAAAATAAGCTGGATTTCATCTTGGCTGGCGGCATGGAGGCCCCCCTGTCTCCTTATGGGCTTCTGTGCTGCAACACGAACGGCGACCTGTCTACGGATAATGAACATCCTGAGTCCGCGTACAAGCCGTTCGATATAAACAGGGCTGGTTTTGTCGTCGGAGAAGGCGCCGGTATTATGATCTTTGAGCCGCAGGAGCGGGTTGACGCGCGCGGCAGAAAACCTTATGGGTATATTACGGGATATGGTACGAGTTGCGACGGCGTGGACAGGATTAAAGCGAATCCTGACGGCAAAGAGCTGGCGCGCGCCATCCGCATGGCCCTGGATGATGCCGGCTATAAGCCGCAGGACATCGATTATATTTCTTTAGACGGCGCGGCGACCCAGGAGGGCGATGTGAGCGAAGCCGCAGCCATCAAAGATGTTTTCGGCAGCGGCGCGGCGCATCTGCCGGTCAGCGTGCCTAAGACCATGTTTGGCAATCTCCTGGGGGCGTCGGGCGCCGTCGACATCATCGTGACGTTATTGGCCATGGAGCACGGCCTGATCCCGCCGACATTGAACCTGAAAAATATCGATCCCCGTTGCGCGGGGCTTGATTATGTCGTGGAGAAAGCCAGGCCGGCAGAGATCAGAAAGGCGTTGGTCATTTCGCGCGGGCGCGGCGGAATCAATGCGGTCGTGGCTTTGGAAAAGGCCCAGGGATAGATGAGATGAAGGAATTAACGTTGCTCCTTGCGTAAAATCTTGTCAATATCTGTCTCGGCCTTCGGCCAGGGGCGGCCAGGCCGGTCCTTACAGGGTTCGGACGGGCATTACAAGATACGCTGCGGAGTTAACCCCACAAGGGGGTAGACCTTCGCCATACCAAATAAGCGAAGGGTCTAATTC
>CAZAYJ010000015.1:0-13263 GCA_964489335.1 uncultured Planctomycetia bacterium | reverse complement strand
GCTTGCATCATGGAAATGACCAAATAATGGTCACAGGAAGAGACCCAGGTTAATCCGGAGCTGCAGACCCTCGACGGACGGCTTATGCACCATCAGCAGGAACTACAGGAACTCGACGGCCGCATCGCCGAAATGAAGGAAGAAATTTCGAGCCTCGAAAACAGCTCCACCACATGCCGCCAGCACATCAACCTGAACATGGACCGCATGAGCGACTTGGGCCAGCGCATTCAGATCCTGGGAGAACAAGAACAGCAGTTGACATCAAAAATCGCCTCCCACAAGGGCAATATCGAAGAGCTCTCCACCCAATTGAGCCAGCTCAATAAGATCTTCTCCGATAAGGAATCGCATTTTAAAGAAAAGGAGGCGCTCCTGGGCCGGATGGATGCGGATCTCAACCGTCTTCAGGAGGAAAACAAGGAACTCAAAAACAGGATTTTCGAGCTCAACCTTAACGAAACAAAAACCTCAAACCTGCTTCATGAGAACTCTAGCAGTCTGCACGGTTTGCTGGCCCGGCAGAGGAGACTGGAGACCGAAAAGCTGAAAACGGAGGAAGAGAACGCCCAGCTTCTCAAGAACATCGAGGCCATCGGCTCGGAGATCTCCCAGGAAAAGACAAAGATTGAAGAAATACAAACACGTCTCAACGGCGCAAAGGCAGATCAGTCCAGGCGGGAAGCAGAGCTCAAAGAGATGGATGCGCGCCTGCGCGTGCTCGAAAACGAAAAACTTGGCCTCCAGTCCCAGATCGAATTCTTAAAAGAACTGCGCCTGAAATACGACAGCATGCCTGACGCCCAAGTGGGGACCCTGGAGATCCGTGGGCCGATCGACAGCAAGATATCCGGCATCATCGCTCATGCCCGGGACATCGCCTACGACGAAAAGACATCCACCTGCCGGATCACGTGCGAATTGAAATTCATTTCTTTTGACCTCGAAGGTCTGGAACAACGCACAAAAGACATCGATGCGGAGACCCAAAGCCTGCGCGCCGAACTCTCCGCAAAAGAAAAAGAACTCCTGCAGATCGTAGAAGACGCGCGCAAGATCGACGAAGAACTCCAGCAGGAAAAATTCACCCTGACCAATAAAGAGGCCGTCAATACAAACCTTGCCGAAAATGCACACAAAATCCAGGATGAGCTCTCCGTCATTACCCTGGAACTCCAGGACGTCACGCAGGAGCTTGAGACCGCTAAAGGCCGCGACGAACAATACCGTAATGAGCTCAACGCCATATCTGCAGAACTGACGAAATGTGACAATACAATCACGCAGAACACCGAACAGGCGGCCAAGATCAGCGCAGAACGCGAGACCGTCTTAGTCGAAATCACTCAACTCAAGGCGGAACTGGACAACCAAAAAGCCAAAGAAGACGGCCTGCGAGCCAACCTCAAGCTTTTTGAAGACGCCCTCAACGCCGATGACCATACCCTGGTGCTCGCGCGCCAGGAGATTGCAGAATCGCAGGAAAAGACGCGGCTCCTGGAAGAAGAAACCCAGAATCTGGAGCTCAAGATCAAAGCCAATGAAGAGACCATAACCAAGAAAACCCAGGAACTCATGTCCCAGAGCCAGCTGCGTATCGAAGAGGTCAATGCCATCGATTTCATCCAGAAACAAATTATAGACATCGAAGAAAAGCTGGACCGAGCCAAAGAAAGTATCCATCACTACCAGATGCAAGAGCAGGAACTACATTTCAAGCTCACCAACATCAAAAACAGGATCCTATCGGCCTACAATGTCGACCTAGAGGATGCGGCGACAACAGCACCTGAGCCGCCGGAAGGCATCGACGTCCAGGCGCTTCAGCAGGAAATTCAGTCGCTGAAGGAGAAAGCGGAATCATTTGGAACGGTTAACCTGGTGGCCATTGAAGAGCTGGAAGAATTAAAAAACCGCTTTGACTTCCTGACCCAGCAGCAAAACGACCTTTTGACGGCCAAGGAATCGCTGAAAAATGCAATCCTCAAGATCAACCGCAATACGCGCAAGATGTTTTTGGAGACCTTCCAGATCGTCGCCGAAGAATTCAAAAACTATTTCCGCCTTCTGTTCGGCGGGGGAGAAGCCAAGCTTTCTTTGATGGATGAAGAAGACGTTCTGGAATCCGGCATCGAAATCATCTGCCGTCCCCCTGGCAAAAAGCTTCAGAATATCACACTTTTGTCCGGCGGAGAAAAATCCCTGGCGGCTATCGCGCTGATCTTTGCCATCTTCAAGACAAAACCGTCGCCGTTCTGTGTTTTGGATGAAATCGATGCGGCGCTCGATGAGTCCAACATCGACCGTTTCAGCCGCATGCTGGGCGACTTTTCCAAAACATCCCAATTCATCACCATCACGCACAACAAAAAGACCATCTCGCGCGCCAATGTCATGTACGGTATCACGATGGAACACTCCGGCATGTCAAAGATCGTCTCCGTCAAACTGCATGAGAATGCCCAGGCCAAGCCCTCCGCCGCAACGACAGAACCCCAGCCCCAAGCGCCTGAAGATACTAATGAAAAAGCTCCCGAGGCAACCTCGGAAGCGGCATGATCTTCTAAAATCCCGTTTTTAGAGTATTGTCTTACGGTGCTGGCGGGCAGGCCACGCGGTTCTTGCCTTGTTTCTTGGCATCATAGAGTGCCGCATCGGCCGCGCGGATAAGCTCCAGCTTTGTCTTCCCGTTCTCGGGAAAAGAGGCAACACCGATGCTGACGGTGATCTTCTGCGAGGGATGGTCAGCTCCGGCGGAAAAAGGACATTGCTCGATATTCGCCCGGATACGCTCAGCGACCACAAGGACATCCTTCCTGGCCGCATCAGGCAGAATCACGGCGAACTCCTCACCGCCGTAACGGCAGACCTTGTCGATCTTGCGAGACGACTCCATGATGATCTGAGAAATACGCGCTAGGATCTCATCACCCTTCTGGTGACCCCACGTATCGTTGTAATTCTTAAAATTATCAATATCAAGCATGATGAGACTCAGATAAGACATGTGATCCTTGGCCCTCTTAAGCTCCTCGTCAAAGACATACTGGAAATAACCGTGGTTCCAAAGATCCGTCAAGGCATCCTTATGAGCCTTGATGAGGGTGCGCTCGTAAAGTTGTGAGTTTTCTATGGCCATGCCGGCCTGGTTGGCAAACATCATCAAAACACGGATATCGTCTTTCGTGATGGAACGTTTGGTAAAAATGTTATCGGCGACAATCAGGCCGTTAGACTTGTCTTTGGCCTTCAGGGGAATCACGACGAATTCGTCGGACGGAAAGATAGAAAAGAGGATATCGCCCGCAAAGCTCTGCAGATTGTCCTTTTTAAAATGAAAAGGCATGCCGTCGTTGAACACCTTCGCCAAAATACCGCCGTCCGGCTCCCTCACAGGCATACGGACAGATTTGACCTGGTTGAAAAACTTTGAGCCTTTGATGACCTCATGCGTCTGGGCATAGGAATTAACGAGGTCGTCAAGATCCATCTTCTGTTCATCGATCAGCTTCCAGATACGTTTGGCTTCTTCGCCGTTATCGGGTCCGATCCCGATACGGCCTTCCAGAAACTTGCCGGTAGCATCGAGCAGAAAAAGCATGGCCCTATTGAACCCCAAGCCGGAATGCGAGGTGACCCCCGTCAAAATGATAAAAAGGATTTCGTCCAGCGCCAGGGTCTTGTGCATGGCATTGGAGATCTCATAAAGGGTCGAAAGCTCCTGCCTTGCCTTGGCCAGCTGCTCAAAAAGGGCATCCTGGTCATGCATGATTCTTGTCTTGTCCTGATTTTCCATACGCGCAATCTAACATAAACCCTCTGGGAAGTCAACCCCGCCAGAAAGAACTCTGTCCTTTCGATACGAAAAACCAGCGCAGGATTTTCATCGTGCGCTAAACCTTTCCTATGGGTTGTCTCTCCGATGGAACGGACCAACGCCCACAAGAAAACCGAATATCCTCAAAGATTATGGCCGAATTTTCTTGTTTGTTACTATATAATTCGGCTATAATAGAAACTGGTGAACTCGACGAGACCTGACAGGGCGATATATTCCTAGGACTCGGAAAGGATCTAAATACCCTGTGATACCTCTCTAAAGTATCTGGATTTTCTAAAATAGTAGCTTTCTGAAACCTTATTCGGGCTGGCGAATTTCGATAAAAACACAGTGAGAGTTTTAGGGTTAAGCGACAAAAAATAGCTAACGCAAATATTGCACGAGGAATAACCTTCCTGAACTTAAGTGCATCTCGAAAGCAGAAGGTTTATCCTCAGCTAATAAGAGAGAGCCCCAGTTTTTATAAAACGAAGGGATACATGTTTTTTAAAAAATTAAACTGCATTCTTCTTAATTTATCTTTAGCATTATTTTTTTCCGGCTGCGCCAAAAAGCCTATGGCAGATATAATCTTTTATCACGGCACTATTCTTACCGTAGATAAAAATATGACCGAAGCACAAGCTATTGCGATTAAAGATGGCAAGATCATAGCCGTAGGCAACGAAAGGGAAATCTTAAGACACAGAGCTAAGACGACAAAGCTAGTTGATTTAAAAGGCAAGACGCTTATGCCTGGTTTCGTAGAAACCCATTCACATCCCTACGAGAAAATGGTGATCGAGAATTTTACAACGGATATCCGGCCGGCATTTTATAGAGACGGCGCAGAGATCATGAGGGTTATCAAAGACAGGATTGCTAACGCAAAACCGGGAGAATACCTGGTTTTCTTTGGCTGGGATCCTCTTGTGCAAAAGGGCCTCATGAATCCAACGATACAAGAGCTCGATGCCATGGCTCCAAATAATCCTCTTTTTATATGGGGAAACAGTAATCACATTGCCTTTGTAAACAGTAAAGTCTTCCAGCTGGCTGAAATTGACAAGAATACTCCCAACCCCGGCGGTGCAGCAGGCGGGGTATTCGGCCATGACGCAAACGGCGAATTGAACGGCAGACTGGATCAAGGCGCTCCTATAGAGATGGCAATCACGCCATTCTTAAAAACTAAGCTCTCCAATCTGGATGAATCCGCCCGGTATATGGCTAAGTCATGGCAGATAAGCGCAAGCGATGGCATTACCACGGTTACAGACAGTTTCTTGTTACCTGAGTTTTATGAGATTTATAAGGAAACAGCTAAAAAATACAAGGCCATAAGGCTGCGCGGTTATGCCGTGGATTACGAAAAATGGCAGCCCTTTGAGGGCGATGAAATGGTTAAGGTTAACGGAGGAAAAATATTTATTGATGGTTCGCCCTGGACAGGCACCATAACCATGACCGAACCTTATCTTGTGAACGATGTCACGGTAAAGATTATGGAGACCTCTCCCGGTTATATGCAAAAACCTTATGTTACCCAGCAGGAGCTGCAAACATTTATTGACAATTGTTTGCAGGACAGGCGTGGAGCTGAGATTCATGCAGAGGGAGATCAGGCCATTCAGATGGCCTTGGATGCGATAGAGAATGGCTTAACAAGATATCCCTGGCCGGACCACCGTA
The DNA here is from genome assembly GCA_964489335.1 of uncultured Planctomycetia bacterium. Classification (GTDB taxonomy): domain Bacteria; phylum Omnitrophota; class Gorgyraeia; order Velamenicoccales; family Velamenicoccaceae; genus Velamenicoccus. Next base: position 7,751 of record CAZAYJ010000015.1, on the reverse strand, counting down.
TTGTTTTACAACACGTACCTATGATACGCGATGACCAGCTGGAAAGGGCTAAGAGGTTGGGAGTCCATGTTACTTTTCTTATGGCTCATGTTAAATACTGGGGAGATGTCATACCTGCCCTGGTCGGCGATAGAAGAGGCAGGCGCTGGTGTCCGGTTGCTTCGGCGAAGAAATACGGAGTTACCTTTGCTTTTCATTTCGACGGCCCAACCTCTCCTAACAAACCGATAGAAGTGCTTCAAACCGCAGTCACGAGGAAGACTATAGGCGGCAATGTTTTGGGGCCGGAAGAATGTATATCGATTGATGACGCGATCAGAGGCTATACCATTAACGCCGCTCACGAATTGTTCATGGACAAAGAGGTAGGAAGCATCGAAGTTGGAAAATTTGCCGATTTGATCATCTTGAGCGATAACCCCCGGCGAGTGTCTCCTGATAGAATCTCAGATATAAAGGTTCTCGCTACTTATGTGAACGGAGAGCAAATATTTAGCGCAAATTAGTGAGGTAATGCCTCTCTGTAAGTAAACTATATGGTTCAGGCTACGTCGAACCATAAACTCTGACGATTCGCTGTACACCAAACAGGTTGGCCTATTTCCTCTAGAGGAGTGCGGCCCGATTGTATGGTGCTCCTTGAGCTTATCCAGCACTTTGGCACCTTCCCTTGACAGAAAGAAATTCCTGTGTTATACTTTCAAAAATTTTTGATTATTGGATATTTTCTTTTTTGTTACATATTGTCGCCACATCACTTAGATAGAAAACGGCTCATCATGTTTGTGAAGACATAGCCCGCAGACAAGAGGGCCGTCTGCACAAAAAGGTTTAATGCTCACAAAGTATTTCATCGGAATCAACTGGGTCGACTTCCTGATGATCGCCGTTATCCTGCGCATGTGTTACATCGGCGTCAAGACAGGATTCGTCATAGAGCTTTTCAAGCTCTTCAGTCTCTGGCTGGTCACTGTCACGGCCTTCCACATCTATACAACCCCTTTGTCAGACATGCTCAACCAAAAACTCCCGGCCTTGCCTCTGGATGCCGGGGACGTGTTTGTCTTCATCGCATTGGTCGTCCTGGTGACATTGCTCATCCGCATCGTACGGGAATCCTTCTTCCTCCTTATCAAGATCGAAGCCAAGAATGTTGTAGATAAGTGGGCCGGACTTCTCATTGGTTTTGTGAGGGGGTTGTGGATCTGTAGCATCGGCCTCTTCATCATGACTATTTCAACGATCCAGTATCTGGAAGTGAGCGCCAAGTCATCGCTGTTTGGCCACAAGCTCATCGCCATGGCGCCAGCCATCTATAAAGGCAGTTACGAAGGCCTGATCGGAAAGTTCTTCCCCGGAAAGCTCAACCCAGAGCCATTCAAGGCCGTTGAACGCTAACCGACTCGCCCGGACACCGGGCATATCAAAGACAAACAGGGAGCCATAACCAAGATGAAACTCCAAAAAATCTATGAATTTATTATCTCTTCAGGAATCGAAGCAGACCCTCGCGGCGCAAAAACCGTTCAGGAATACCTTAAGCGGACAAACGAAGAGTATAATGCTCTCTCGACGCAAGAAAGAGCGCGGTTTGATGTCGATAAGCTGAAAAATCCGTATGACGACAGCCGTCTTCTTAATGGCCAGCCGGACAAAGAGATTAAAACCGTCATGGCGGGCATCGACATCGATACAGCGGAACTTCTGCTCATCGACCGCCTCAACAGCACACAACGCCAAAAGATCGATCTGGCCTTAAGCCACCATCCTCAAGGCAGAGGGTTTGCCGGCCTCCATGAAGTGATGCGGATGCAGGCGGACATCTACGAACAGCTCGGTGTCCCCGTCAATGTCGCCGAAGGCCTTGTTGGAGAGCGCATGAAAGAAGTAGACCGCAGGACTCATGCAGCCAACCATCAACGGGCGGCCAACGCGGCCCAGCTTCTGGGAATCCCCTTTATTTGTGCGCATACGCCAGCGGACAACCATGCGGTCAGCTTCCTGCAGAAGCTTTTTGATCGCAAGAAACCAGAACAGCTCAAGGATGTTATTAATCTTCTTCTCGAAATAGAAGAATACAAGATTGCCGCCAAGAACAACAATCCGCCCGTCATCCTTTTTGGCGCTCCAAAGAACAAGACAGGAAAAATCTTCATTGATATGACCGGAGGAACCGAAGGGCCAAAGGACATCACTGACCATCTCTTAAGCGCCGGCGTGGGGACCTTTGTCGGCATGCACGTCAGCGATGAATTCTACAAAAAGCTCCAGGGAAAGAACATCAACGTCATTGTAGCAGGGCACATCTCTTCCGACTCGCTCGGCCTGAACCTGCTTTTGGACAAACTCGAAAAAGCGGGAAATCTTAAGATTTTGTCCTGCTCCGGATTTACAAGAGTCAAAAGATAATGCCCAGACTGTATCCAGACAATCTCATCAGCGATGTCCTGGATCGCTGTAATATCGTCGAGCTTATCTCTTCGTATATCCCGCTCAAGCGGGCAGGGAGAAACTTCCGCGCAAACTGCCCCTTCCATGCCGAAAAGACGCCGTCGTTCATAGTCAGCGCGGACAAACAGATATTCCATTGCTTTGGCTGTGGGCAGGGAGGCAACGCCATCACCTTTGTCATGCAGTACGAAAAGGTCGGTTTCCGGGAAGCCCTGGAAACCGTGGCGCAGAGATGCGGCGTCCCTTTGCCAGAGCCAGAACTGACGCCGCCTCAGAAAGACAGGGAGGACAGCAGGAAAATCCTCCAGGGCCTCTACGAACAGGCGGCATCGTTCTACCACGTCCGCCTTTTCCAGGCCCCCGATGCCAAAATCGCCAGGAATTATCTGGCCGACAGGGGCATCTCCAAAGAAACGGCCCAGCGCTTCCGCCTGGGATACGCCCCCGGAGGATGGGACAACCTCATCGTTCATTTCAAATCACAGAAAGTCTCTCTTGCGACACTGGACAAATCGGGGCTGGTCGTCGCCAAAGAAAACGGCGGCTATTACGACCGGTATCGCAACAGAATTATGTTTCCGATTGCCGACGTCAGGGGCCGCGTCATTGCCCTAGGCGGACGCGTCCTGGATGATACGCTGCCCAAATACATCAATTCACCGGAAACCGCCATCTATGTCAAAGGGAAGAACCTCTTCGGCCTGGATGTCTCTAAAGAATATATCCGTCAAGCAGACCAGGCGATCGTCGTCGAAGGATATCTCGACATGATCGTCCCCTTCGAAGCGGGCATCAAAAATATCGTCGCGTCGCTTGGAACAGCCCTGACCGAAGACCAGATCCGCCTGATCAAACGTTTTACCAACCGCGTCGTCCTGCTTTATGACCCGGATGCAGCGGGAGAGATGGCGACGTTGCGCGCGCTGGAGCTACTCATCAAAGAGGACATGGACGTCCGTATCGCCAACCTTCCCAAAGGGCAGGATCCCGATGCGTTTGTCAGACATAACGGCGCCAGCGCCCTCAAGGAATCCATCGACAAGGCGTTGCCGATCTTTGACTATAAGCTCAATCTTCTTCTGTCCAAATATGACGCCAGGAGCACACACGGTAAAGACAAGATCGTACGCGAGATTTTGCCGACGATCCGCCAGTTCACGCACCACACGACCCGCGTCGAATACGTGAAACGAACCGCGGCATCCGTAGACGTCGACGAAGAAGCGCTCCTGCAGGACCTCAAAAACATAGAGGAAAACGCCCCGATGGACACCTCCCGGCACGAAGACGCCGCCCTGAGCGCCATGGAGCATCAGCGCCTGACGGAAATCCCGATCACAGAGAGAATGCTTGTCAAACTGATGCTAGAAGAAATGCACCTGATCGACCATCTACGTCAACTCATCCAGCCGTCCGACTTCGTCTCCGATAAATTGCGCAAGATCGTCGCGTTCATCTTCGATTTTTTCGAACAGGGCAAGAATTTAAAACCAAACGTTCTCATGCATTATCTGGATGACGACGACGCCATCAATATCATCGCAGAGCTTACGGCGCTTGACATCCACAACTGTCCCGAAAAAGACAGGCTCATCGAAGACTGTGTCCGCCGGCTCAAACGCGACAAGATCCTGCATCTATGCCAGGAACTACAGCATCGGATCCAAGAAGCGCAATCATCCGGAAATGAAGAGGCATTGCGCCATCTTGTCCTTGAATATAACGATTTGATCAAACAAAGATCCAACGAAACAGCGGCTTATGGGGCCGCCGCCAGAAGCGATAGGCACTCGTAAATCAGGAGAAGTCACTATGGAAAAACCAGTTGTGAAAAAGAGTTTGGATAAGCTGATCGCCCTGGGCAAGAAGAAGGGGTACCTCACGTACGACGAAGTCAACGACGTCCTGCCGGAAGACATCGTCTCGTCAGACGACATCGACGAAGTCTTCGAAATGCTCAACGATGAAGACATCCAGATTGTCGACAATGAGCTGACGGAAGAAAAACTCGAGGATATCTCGAAAACGGAGGAGCCCAAGGAACTCGATGAGGTCGAAGACAGACTCCTGCCGCTCGACGACCCCGTCAAGATGTACCTTAAACAGATGGGGAGGATCTCGCTACTGTCCCGCGAAGACGAACTCCGTCTGGCCAAAAAGATCGAAGAGACCGAGAACAGCTTCCGCCAGCTTCTCTTGTCCTCCAAGTTCGTCAAGCACGAAGTCATCGGATTGATCCGACAAGTCCTGACGAACGAGATACATATCGAGAACGTTGTCAAAGAAGACATCGCGATCAAACGCGAAAAGACGCTCAAGAAATTTTCGACGACGCTTAAAAAACTCCTCAAAACAAAAAAGGACGACGCGACGGCGGCGTGTCTTTCCGATTTGAACCTGGCTACGCCAGCACTGGAAGATATCGTCCATCAGATGATCAGCCTCGTCAGGCAGGTCGACGCGTCCGACAGGGACCTTAAGAAAATCCGCGAGAAGAAGTCCAAAGGGGACGTCCGGGCCCTGAGAAAGAAAAAAAACAAGGCCTTGAGACAGATGGGCATGGCACCCAAAAAGTTCAAAGAACAGCTCAAGCTTATCAAAATCCGCCACGCCCGGTTTCAACGGGCCAAAAAAGCCCTTGTGGAAGCCAACCTCAGGCTTGTGGTCAGCATCGCCAAACGCTATACCAACCGCGGGCTGTCTTTCCTGGACCTCATCCAGGAAGGCAACATCGGCCTGATGAAGGCCGTGGACAAGTTCGAATACCGCCGCGGCTATAAATTTTCAACCTATGCGACATGGTGGATCCGCCAGGCCATCACGCGTTCGATCGCTGAACAGGCACGGACCATCCGCATCCCTGTGCACATGACAGAAACGATCAACAAGATCATCCGCATCTCGCGCATCTTCGTCCAGGAATACGGACGCGAGCCTTCTCCTGAAGAAATCGCCAAATCCATGCACATGCCTCAGGATAAAATCAAAAACATCCTCAAGATCGCGCAGGAACCCATCTCTTTGCAGACGCCGATCGGCGACGAAGGCGATACGCATTTCGGCGATTTTATCGAAGATAAAAGGGCCGTCTCGCCGGCCAATGCCACTGTCCATGTCATGCTCAAAGACGAGATGAATTCTGCGCTCGACACGCTGACAGACAGGGAAAAGAAAATTCTCATGCTGCGCTTCGGCCTATCCGACGGTGCGCCGAAAACGCTTGAAGAAGTTGGAAATGTCTTCAAAGTCACGCGTGAACGCGTCCGTCAGATCGAAGCCAAGGCCCTGCGCAAACTCAGACATCCATCACGGTCCAGAAAACTACGGACCTTCCTTGACATGACTCTGGCGCATGAACGCGAATACTAGACCCTGAAGCTGTAATCAGGCACAGGATTGTAAAAACATGAAAGACATCCTGAGCATCATCAGGGCCAGGCGGTCTATCCGCAACTTCAGCGGTAAAAAACTCACCTCTGCGGATATATCCCGTATCCTTGAGGCAGGCCGCTGGGCCCCGTCAGGTCTTAACAACCAACCTTGGCGATTCCTTGTCATCGAAGACAAGGAACTCCGCAACCGCATCTCTGTTTTCACTTCATACGGATCTATCTTGCGTCGGGCGGCGGCCGTAGTTATTGTCTGCATGGATGTGGCGGACTCCTACAATAGAGACAAAGACCTCATGGCCATCGGCGCATCAATCCAGAACATGCTCCTGGAAGCCAAAAATCTGGGTATCGGGACCTGCTGGATGGGGGAGATCCTGAATAAAAAAAAGGAAGTCGCCGCCACCCTGAAGCTGGACGAAGACATGGACTTTCTGGCCGCTATTGCCATGGGGTATCCGGCCGGCAAGACGCCAAAAGGCTGCCGCAAACCCTTAAGAAAACTCCTGCTCAAAGGACCATCATATCTATGAGCCCGTTATCCTGGATATTCCTCAGCGAGCTTCTGTTGATCGTCGCGGTTTGGCTGATTATCGCAGAACTCAACGACAATTTCCGCAGACAAGACCTTTTTGAGCGCATGATACATGACAACATCCTCAATAAAAGCATCTCCCCGGCAGATAATACCGGCCACCGTCAACATACTCTATGAACCTGCCTGGCCGCTTCCTGACCATTATCAGGGGCTGGTCTTTACCCATCGGCATCTCATCTGTGACCCTCGGAACGGTCGCAGCCGCAGCAACACAACGCGGATCCGTCGGGCTCTATCTTTTAGTCGTTTTAGGCGTCTGCATGCTCCATGCCTGCGCCAATACCTTCAATGATTATTTCGACCTCAAATACGGCGTTGACACCCCCGACGCACCGACCGTCCTCTACAGATCCCATGGCGTCTTTACAGGCCTCATCACTCCCTCGGCACTTCTGTATCTTTCCATAACCCTTGCCGCAGGTGCCCTTCTTATCGGTGCGTGCCTGGCCATCCTGCGCACGGTATATCTATGGCCCCTCATCATCATCGGCCTGCTCTTAAATATATACTATACGGCCCTGCCACAACGGGGCCTCAAATACCTGGCCCTGGGAGAACCAGCTGTCTTTTTGGCTTTCGGCCCCATTGTCATGGAAGGCAGCTTCGCCGTCCAGACCAAACATCTGTCGTGGAATGTCTTTTTGTTGTCCATTCCCGTCGGCCTCCTTGTCGCGCTCGTCCTGTTTGCCAACAATCTTCGGGACAGGGCTTTCGACTCCCGCAAAAAAATCAAAACGCTGGCAACGCTGACGACCCCCCGCACAGGTAAAAACATCTTCCTCTTATTGACAGGCCTTCCCTACGGGCTTATCGGCGTCTATGTCGGCACCGGAATCTTGGGTTTGCCGGGCCTCCTGGTATTTCTTTCTTTGCCGACAGCCGTCACTACCATCAAAATCTTTTCTCAACATATTCCTGCAAACGCAGATGCCTTAGCCTCTAAAGTCGCCCTTTCCTTTAACTTCCTTCTTCTTGCCGCCCTAGTCGCAGACATCTTCATAACATTTTAAATAATTTTATAACCTATTACACGGCAATTGGTTTTGGATAACCTTTAATAATCTTTATCCGTATGTTATACTATTATTGAAAGATTATAGGGTTTTCTTAGACAAAGAAAGGAGGGTTTTGGCAGATTTTTTCTGCCAAAATAAGAGATAGATGTGTTTTTCGGCACAACGGAGTGCGTATGTTCACGAATCTCAACACGGAAATCAACCTCGGCACTTCACTGGTGGAAAAAAGGCTTATCTCAGCAGAACAGCTGAAAGATGCCTATGAGCACCTGAAGGTCAAAGGCGGATACTTGAGCC
>CAZAYJ010000014.1:0-13277 GCA_964489335.1 uncultured Planctomycetia bacterium | reverse complement strand
ACGTAAAAGGAATCCTCCTCTTTCTTGTTGAAATCCGGGGTGTCCGCGCTGTGAGCAGCAGAAGACAAGCACGCCCAAACGGCCAAAGCACATACCAAGGTATTTCGTATTTTTTTCCTTTTCATGTGCGAAGAATCTCCTTAAGATATCGCCCTGTATACGATCGGCGTTGAGCAGCGATCTCTTCGGGGCTGCCCGCAGCCACAATCTCTCCCCCCTGGTCGCCGCCCTCGGGGCCGAGATCGATGCAATAATCCGCGCTCTTGATGACATCCAGATTGTGTTCTACGACCAAAACCGTATTGCCGAGGTCAACGAGTCTCTGGAGGACACCCAGCAGTTTCTCGACGTCGGCGAAATGAAGCCCCGTCGTAGGTTCATCAAGGATGTAGAGCGTTCGACCGGTCGAACGCTTACAAAGCTCACTCGCCAGCTTGACGCGCTGGGCCTCGCCGCCGGAAAGCGTCGTGGCCGACTGGCCCAGCTGGATATACCCCAGCCCCACATCGTAGAGCGTCTGGAGGATATCTTTAATCCGCGGGATATTCTCAAAAAGGCGTAAGGCCTCTTCAACGGACATATCCAGAACCTGCGCGATGCAGTAACCCTTATATTTTACCTCCAGCGTCGCCTCATTGAAACGCTCCCCCTGGCAGACCTCGCACTTCACGTAGACGTCCGGAAGGAAATGCATCTCGATCTTCTTGATGCCGTCTCCCGAACATGCTTCGCATCGGCCGCCCTTCACATTAAAGCTGAAACGCCCCGGCCGATACCCACGCGCCTTGGACTCCGGCAACCTGGCAAACAAATCGCGGATCACAGAAAATACGCCCACATAGGTCGCCGGATTGGAACGCGGCGTCCTGCCGATCGGAGACTGGTCAACCACAATGACTTTGTCGATGTGTTCGGCGCCGATAAGCTTCTTAAACTCTCCCGTCTTGACGCGGGAGCGATAGAGCCGGCGGGAGAGTGCCTTATACAGCGTCTCGTCGATCAACGTCGACTTCCCCGAACCCGAGACGCCGCTGACGCAGATAAAAACACCGAGCGGAAATTTGACATCAATCCCTTTGAGGTTATGGGTCGTAGCCCCCTTGATCTCCAGGCAGGGTCGTCCGCGGTAGTCACGCCGTTGTTGCGGCGTAGGGATCGACATCTGACCCGTCAAAAACTTGGCTGTCAGAGACTCTCTTGATTTCAAAAGCTCATCAAATGTCCCGCTGAACAATACCTCGCCGCCGTATTTGCCGGCGCCGGGGCCCAGATCGATGATATGATCGGCCGCGCGTATCGTCGCCTCATCGTGCTCGACGACAAGCAAGGTATTGCCCAAGTCTCTCAACGACTGAAGCGTCGCCAGGAGCTTGGCGTTATCGCGGGCATGCAACCCGATGCTCGGCTCATCCAGGCAGTAGAGGACACCGACGAGCCCGGAACCCACCTGGGTCGCCAGGCGGATCCTCTGGAATTCCCCTCCTGACAACGTGGCGCTCTTGCGGTCCAGGGTCAGATACCCCAGGCCAACATTCAGACAAAACGATAATTTTTCCCGCACATCCTTGAGGGCCTGTGCAGCAATCTGTTTCTCTTGCGGGCTCAACGGCAGAGTATCGAAGAAAATGTACGCTTGCTGAATCGTCATGCGCGTAACATCCCAGATCGAACGCTCCTGGATGGTCACGGCGAGGCTTTCCTTTTTCAGGCGCGAACCATGACAGACAGGACAGGGCATCTGCGACATAAATTTGGATATCTCCTCCTTCAAAAACAAACTGTCCGTCTGACTGAAGAGTCTCTCTAAATGCGGAATCAGCCCCTCAAAAGGCCTGTTCCAAATAACGGTATCGCAACCATAGAGGATCGCTTGGCGCACATCCTTAGACAGTTGATAGAAAGGCGCGGCCAGGTCAAACCCGAGACGATGCGACAGTTCGCGCAACAAGGCCCGATAGTATAAGAGGTACCCCTTGCCGCCTCTCTTCCACGGCTCAAGCGCCCCCTCAAGGATGGATTTCCTCTTGTCGGGAACAATCAGATCCGCGTCAAATTCCATCTTCATACCCAGGCCGTTACAGGCGGGGCATGCCCCGTAAGGAGTATTGAAAGAAAAGATGCGCGGCTCGATTTCTGGGATATTGATGCCGCAGGCCACACAGGCGTACTTCTCGCTGTAGGTCTTCTCGTACGGCTCCTGCGGATCCCCAGACTGCACGACGATTACAAGGCCGTTGCCGAAACGCAGGGCCGTCTCGATGGAATCCGTCAGCCGCGTCTTTGAGCCGGACGAGACGGAGATCCTGTCCACGACGGCCTCGATACGATGGGCCTTATAGCGCGCCAGGGGTATTTCTTCATTAAGCTCATAGACTTTCCCGTCGACGCGTGCCCTCACGAAACCCTGCTTCTGCAGCTGCGCCAGGATCTTACGGTATTCGCCTTTACGGCCGCGCACGACGGGCGACAGGATCTCGAGTTTTGTGCCTTCTTTGAGACGCAACAGCTGCCCGACGATTTCCTGCGCGCTCTGCCTGGAAACGCGGCGGCCGCACTGCGGACAATGCGGCACGCCTACGCGTGCGAACAACAACCTCAAATAGTCATAAATCTCCGTCTGTGTACCAACAGTCGAACGGGGATTGCCCCCCGCTGTCCTTTGCTCGATGGAAATCGTCGGCGACAATCCTTCAATCACATCGACATGGGGCTTCTGCAGCTGTTCCAAAAACTGCCGGGCGTAGCTCGAAAGACTTTCGACATACCGACGCTGGCCCTCGGCATAAATCGTATCAAAAACAAGAGAAGACTTTCCTGAGCCAGAAAGCCCCGTCACCACGACAAGCTTGTTGCGCGGGATTTTCAGATGGACGTTCTTAAGATTGTGCTCGCGGGCACCCTGGATGATTAAATGCTCTCTCTTCATGGCGGGCACCCCCACTGTCTTGTTTTGATTGTTCAATGCGATCCGACAAACAAAACAAGGCAGCGGGGGTTCTCGTTGAACTATTTCTTCTTCGATTTCTTCTTGCCACCCCTGATCAACTTGGCGCAGGCCACATCGCCCTGCTTATCAAGAAAATAGAGGTAACCATCTTTCTTATCGACGCCGACTTTTGCGACTTTTTTCGGCTTGCCGCCTTTCTTCTTGCCCCTGGCCATGACGGCGCAAGAAACGTCGCCAGCCTTGTCAATAAAGTAAAGATAACCCTTCTGCCTCTTCACTCCGACTTTCGCTACTTTCTGTGCCATATAAGATCACCCCCTCTCTTTATGTATTTTAAATCATGAACCTATACGCACCGCATCCGAAAATCCCGCCAGAGATGCCGCCGCAGAGAGGATAGCCAAATAACTGGTCTTGGGATTATCGGGGCTTGCCGTATTCTCACATGAAATCTTCAGGCGCGCCGCTTTTGACTCGACGTCAATCTCATGGACATTTCTGCGAAGGGCCGGATCGGCCCATATCTGAACTTTCACCTTGACGCGCGGTCCAGCTGCCAGTCGCAGCAGCGCGACCACATTGATATTCTGAGGCAAAACCCGAACAGCCCGCGCCGCATATCCCGAAAAGATAAGCGTCTTTTTCTTGATCCCGCCAAGATCGACCTTGTGCGTCTTAAAAAAAGCCGCGCCAGCCAGGGCCTCCGGGGGCTTGCTCGTATTGAGTGTCAGCGAAGAAATGCCGACGGCCGACAAGGCACGAATCCCGTCTAACCCGCAGACGGCGCCGCTCGGCAGAAGGAACCTGGCGCCCGTCCTCCTTGAGATCGCAAACAGACCCTTCTCTCTGCCCAGGATGCCGCCGATGCTCATCACAAGAATGCTTTTGCCCGCAGAAAGGCTCTGACGCGCGAAGCGGTAGGAAACCGAAGCGGACGACGCTTCAATCACAAAATCTGAAACATCGATCAATCGGCGGACATCCGCCAGGACTTTCGCCCGGCGACATATGTTCAAAAGGGCTTCTGCCTTCTTTGGGAAGACATCGCAGACGGCAACAACAGAAAATTTTTCTGACAACTGTCCCTCGATAATCCTGGCCAGGCTTGTGCCGATCGCTCCGCAACCGATGATGCCTACTTTTAGCTTCTTTTTCAAATGCACCTCGTTAATAAATAACCAGTGGTCAGTAAAACGGTTTTACAGGCCGCTATCTACTGTCCTCTGCCTGCTTTCAAAAGCGTGTTATCAATCAGACGCGTCTTTCCGATATATACGGCCAGCAACAGCAAAGCGTCGCGGCCGACCGTCTTGACACGCTCAAAGGTCTTTTTGTCGACAATCTCGATGTAGTCTATCCGCGCCGACGGCGTATGTGCAATAAAATCTTCCAGCATGCGGCGGATCTTCTGCACATCACGCTGGCCGGTGGCCACGGCATGTTCTGCCGACTTTAGCGCCTGAAACAGAACAACCGCTTCCTGTCTCTCCTTGGGCGAAAGATAGGTGTTGCGCGAACTCATAGCCAGACCGTCGGACTCGCGTACAGTCGGCATGACCCTGATGGCCGTGGGCATATTCAGATCTTCAACCATCCTGCGGATGACAGCAACCTGCTGGGCATCTTTCTGCCCGAAATAGGCCGTATCGGACGCCACGATATTCAACAATTTGGCCACAACCGTTGCTACGCCGGTAAAATGCCCAGGCCGGGTACGGCCGCAATATTCACCGGAGAGGCCTCGCACATCGACAAAAGTGCAGAATCTTTCCGGATAAAGCTCGCGGGCAGACGGCGCAAAAACAAAATCCGCCAGACCCCTTAAAAGGCCCATATCTCTTTTAAGGTTCCGCGGATACGTTTTGAAATCTTCCCTGGGGCCGAACTGGATTGGGTTCACGAAGATGCTCACCACAACGACGTCATTGTCCTTGCGCGCCTGACGGACAAGACTCAAATGCCCTTCATGCAAAAAACCCATGGTCGGGACAAAACCGATGCGGCACCCCCTCTTGCGGCACCGCCCGAGTTCCAGACGCAATGCGGCGATTGTCGTGATAAGCTTCATGCGTTTAGCGTATCAACCCTTGATCTCTTCCTGCGTTGGCATGGCAAACCAACAGATGAAATAAAGGACGATGGTGAAGCCCCATAAAAAAATGCCGACCAGAAAGATAATCCTGATCAACGTCGGATCGACATTAAAATACTCACCGAGGCCGGCGCAGACGCCGGCGATCTTCTTGTCCTGCGTCACCCTATATAATCTTTTCACAGAACTTCCTCCATCGGCCCTGGTCGCCGAGCCGGCCGAGCATCCGGGCCACTGTCTCTTTGGTCTGCGGATCGACAAAATCCGGGACCAGATCCGCCAAGGGCTTGAGCACAAAAAAACGCGCGCGAGCCCCCGGATGAGGTATCGTCAGACCCGTCTCCTTGATGATCTGCGAACCGCAATAAAGAATATCAAGATCAATGGTCCTCGGCCCCTTCGGCTCCTGCCTCCTGCGCCCCAACGCTTGTTCGATCCCGCCAAGGAGCTTCAAGAGGTCAGCCGGGTCAACCGTCGTTTCCACCTCGGCAACCAGATTCAGATAATCCGGCTGCTTTGTATCCGTATCCCACGGCGCTGTCTCATAAACGGCCGAAACACGCAGGAGACCAACCCACGGGGATGCTTTTAACAGATCGACGGCGCAGCGAATATTCTCAAGTCTGTCGCCGAGATTAGAACCAAAACCAATATAACAGATCATCAGGCCCGATCAGAACTGATCAACGAGATACACCTTCATCCGCTCGACGGCCTCTTGCAACCTGGCCTTATCCAGCGTCATGGCAAACCGCACATACCCTTCCCCGTACTTGCCGAACCCTACGCCCGGCGTGGCCACAATATTGGCCCTCTCCAGCAGAATCCTGGCAAACTCAACGGAAGACTTGGCTTTTTTGGGAAGCTTGACCCATACGTAAAAACTGGCTTTGGGCTTTTGGGCCTTCCAGCCGAGACTGTTCAAGCCATCCACAAAAACCTGGCACCGCTCGCCGTAAATCTTGTTGTTCTGTTCGATCACAGATGAACCTTCCCGCAGCGCCGTAAGGCCCGCCACCTGGATGGCCTGAAAAATACCGGAGTCGATGTTGGATTTCACTCTGGCCAATGCCGCCACCACCCCAGCATGACCGCAAACCCAACCCAGCCGCCAACCGGTCATGTTATACGTCTTGGAAAGGGAGTGAAATTCGACACCCACTTCTTTGGCGCCCGGCGTCTCAAGAAAGCTGACGGCCCTGAAACCGTCAAAAGCGACCTCCGAATACGCCGCATCATGACAGACGACCACCTGATGCGCCTGCGCAAAAGCCACGACCTTCTCAAAAAAGGCGGAGTCGGCGACAGCGCCTGTCGGATTATTCGGATAATTGAGAAACATCAATTTGGCCTTGTCGGCAACAGCGGACGAAATGGCATCCAGATCGGGCAAAAAACCATTCGACTGCCGCAAAGGCATGGCATAAGGCTTGCCGTCAGCCAGGATTGTGGCATTGCGGTAAGGCGGATACCCCGGGTCCGGCACCAACGTCATATCGCCCTTGTTAAGGAACGCAACGGGTAAATGGGCGATACCCTCTTTGGAACCGATAAGAGGCAAAACCTCCGTCGCAGGATCCAACGTCACGCCAAACCTCTGCCGATACCAATCTGCGATCGCCTCTCTCAATTCAGACATCCCCTGGTCCAGCGCATAGCGATGATTCCTGGGGTCGCGCGCCGCCTCGTAAAGTTTTTCAATAACAAAAGGCGGAGTCGGGATATCCGGATCCCCGACGCCCAAATCAATGATGTTGCGCCCTTCGGCCCCGGCCTTTCTCTTCGCGGCATCAATCTCGGCAAAAAGATACGGAGGCAAACTTTCTAATTTCTTCGACACAACGATATCCATAGACAACTAACTCCTCTGCGCTAAAACATCCGCCATGGTGTATAAACCGTGTTTTTTCTTAACGACAAATTTCAAGGCCGCTAAAGCGCCCAAGGCAAAGATATCCCGCGTCTTGGCGCGATGGGAGATCGTGATGATATCCCACGGGCTGTCGAAAACAATTTCATGATCCCCAATAATCTCCCCTTCCCGGATAGACCGGATCGGGACTTCGTCGAGACTGCGCTCTTGTTTCACGATGTCGGCCAGGAACTTGGCCGTACCCGAAGGCGCGTCTTTCTTGTGGACATGATGCGCCTCGGTCATGGAAATACGATAATCTGCTGGCAGGGCCCGTGCGGCTTCCCTTGTCAATTCAAAAAGCAGATTGACGCCGATTGACATATTGGGAGAAAAGACAACGCTGATGATCCTGGAAGCCTCATTGATTTCTTGCTTCTGGTCTTCGGAAAAACCAGTGGTCCCGATGACGATTGGCTTTTTGAATTTCACGCAATGGTGCAGATGGTCCAGCGTCCCGTCCACCGAAGAAAATTCAATCAGGCCGTCTATATCGCGGATCATCTCCCTGTCGGAAACGACCTCGACGCCGGCAATCTTCGTGCCGATCTCCGGATGCGTCAATCTCTCCAAGGCTAAAGAAACCCGTATTTCCGGATCACCTGCGGCCAATTCGAGGATCCGCTGCCCCATCTTTCCCATGGCCCCACTCACGCCAAGTCTGATTGGATTCACTGAATGCCTCCCAAACTATTTCAAAAGCCCGTATTCCTTCAGAGCTGCTTTGAGTTTTGCAACATTCTCACCGGCCATCTCGCACATCGGCAGTCGCAAAGAGGGCTCGCACATGTCTAAAAGCCCCATCGCCGTTTTAACGGGGATCGGGTTTGTTTCGATAAACATCGCCTTCACCAAAGGCGCAAGCCGGTAATGCAGGCGCTGCGCTTTTGCGATATCGCCCGAGGCAAAAGACGCCACCATTTCCTTGACGTCTTTCGGAACGATGTTGGCAACGACTGAAACGACCCCCGCGCCGCCGATCGCCATGAGCGGCAGCGTCAATGCGTCATCTCCGGATGTCACGGTAAAATTTTTCCCGCAGAGGGATATGATACGAGACATCTGTTCCAGCGAACCACTGGCTTCTTTGACGGCAACGATATTCTTGCAGTCCGCCGCCAGCCGCGCAATCGTCTCGGATTCTATATTGACAGCTGTCCGGGAAGCAATATTGTAGAGCATGATCGGGATCTTGACGCTTTTGGCAATCTCCCTAAAATGCAAATACAACCCTTTTTGTGTCGGCTTGTTGTAATACGGAGAAACGAGCAGAAGCCCGTCAGCACCCGCCTTCTCGGCCTTACGGCTCATCATAATGGCTTCTTGCGTGGAATTCGACCCCGTGCCTGCAATAACGGGAATCCTGCCTTTGGCTGCCTGGATACATATCTCGATCACCCGCTCGTGCTCGTCATAATCCAGCGTCGCGGATTCCCCGGTCGTGCCGCACGGGACGATCCCGTCCGATCCGCTTTTGATATGAAAGGCGACCAAATCTCTTAAGGCCCTTTCATCAACGGAGCCGTCTTTGGCAAAAGGCGTTACCAATGCTACGATAGAACCCCTGAACATAAAGTCTCCTTGATTTTGTCTATGGCTAGGCAATTTCTTTGCACCTGGCCCTATCGGAAAGGAGCAAATACTCACCCCTCACTTATTCCTTATAACAATGCGACCTGCTCAAAAAAAATATTTTCCCTTAAAAACAACAGTTGCGAGCCCCTCAAGCCAGATATCAAAAATTTTTTTCTTCGACATCGTAAAATAGACGCGCAAAACCTCGCCGCTCTTCGTTTTGACGCAGACACGATGCTTCATATGAGGCTTCGTGCCGCAGCCCTCATGGTTGATGACCGAGATAACCGCGGCGGCCACAGAGCCGGTCCCGCAGGCCAGCGTCTCATCCTCCACGCCCCGTTCATATGTGCGGATAAAAACGCTTCCATCTTCCTGCCGCTGGATAAAATCGACATTCGTGCCCGCCGGCGAAAAAAAATCGTGGAAGCGCAGGAGCCGCCCGAGACGCACCACCGGTACTTTGGCAACATCAGGCACTTCAATAACCGCATGAGGAACACCGGTATCGACAAAATCAACATTATATTCTTTGCCGGCGACCTTGACACAAAGGTCCAGGCGGACATCCTTCGGATCTGTCATCCTGATCTTGATACCATCCTCCGTGATGGCGGCGGCAAGCAATCCGGCTCCCGTCTCAATAGAAAACGCCTTGCGTCCCGTCGTATTAAAAAAATGCAGCGCCGTGCACCGGGCGCCGTTGCCACACATCTCGGCCTCGGAACCATCGGCATTAAAAATCCGCATGCGCACGTCGGCTTTTTGAGATGCCTCCATCAAAAGGACGCCGTCCGCGCCAATGCCGAACCTCCGGTCACATATCTTTTTGATAAACGGCTGGGACATCGGGACCCTGGGTCTGGTAGGCGACTCCAAAAGAACAAAATCGTTTCCCGATCCCTGCAATTTGACAAAAGGAATACTTCTCATAGCTCAACGACCTTTTCATGCCGCAGCAGATCCGCATAGCTTTCCCTCTGGCGGATCAGGCGCACCATTTTACCTTTCACCAGGACCTCCGCCGGCCGACGCCTAGAGTTATAGTTGGAAGCCATGGAAAACCCGTAAGCCCCGGCGCCCATGACCACAATCAGCTCGCCCGCGTCAAACAAAGGCATTGTGCGGTTAAGGGCCAAAAAATCACCGCTCTCGCAAATCGGCCCGACAACATCCGATCTTTTGAGCGTCATCTTCCTGCCCGGCCGGGCGTCCCGGGCCGGATAGACCTCGTGGTAGGCACCGTAAAGCGACGGCCTTGCCAAGGCATTCATCCCCGCATCCACGACCACAAACCTCTTTTTCGGGCTGTCTTTGACGTAAAGCACCTGGGTCAGAAGGACGCCGGCATTCCCGACGATAAAACGACCCGGCTCAAGAATCAACCGCAACCTTCTGCCCTTCAAAAGCGGCAGAATCTCATCCGCATATTCCTGGGCCGTCTGGGGATCTTCCTGTTTATAAATGATCCCAAGCCCGCCCCCGATATTAAGCGTTCCGACCGTTATCCCCGCTTTTTTGAGATGGTCGATAAACCTTAATACGCGCCTCAGAGCGGCCACGAATGGGGCGGCCTGCGTGATCTGCGATCCGATGTGCACATGCACGCCTTCCACGGAAACCCTCTTGAAATTGGGCCGATTCAAGAAGATGACGCGCGCCGTCTCAAGGTCGACCCCGAACTTGCTCTCTACGGTCCCTGTCGTAATGTAACGGTGCGTATGGGGATCAATATTGGGGTTGATGCGGATACAGACGCGTGTATCGCGTTTCAGCTCCTGGGCGACCGCGCTGATCACGCCAAGCTCCTGGATCGATTCGACGTTGAAATACAAAATCCCGTAACGGATTGCGGCGGCGATCTCTTCTCTTGTCTTGCCGACGCTGGCATAAACGATCTTGCGGGGGTCGGCCTTAATCTTCATCGCCCGGTAAAGCTCGCCGCCGGAGACGATGTCGAGCCCCGCCCCGTCGGCTGTCAAGGCCTTCATCAACGAAAGACTAGAGTTGGATTTGACCGAAAAACAAATGAGCGGCGCCACGGACGCAAACGCCCTCCTCAGTTTATGGAAATGGTCCAGCAGCGTCTTGTGGCTGTAAACATACAATGGCGTACCGTAACGGCGCGCTAAATCGCCGACACGGACGTCTTCGCAGTAAAATTCGTCTCCGACATAACGGAATTCATGCATGACGCTGACCCTTGACAGATTTCTTGGATGAGGCGCAAAAAACCGGATGCAGCCGTTTGACGACCTCGGCCCGGACAAGCTTTTTCGAAAAAACGTCAAGCTCTTTTTGCGACATCTGGGCGATCTTCTTGTCTTTCTGGGCCGCATAACGGACCAGTTTACCGATAATCTGGTGCGCCGAGGCAAACGGTACGCCCTGCAAAACCAGATAATCTGCCAGGTCTGTCGCACAAAGCGACTCATCATCCGCCTGACGCGCAATGGCTTCTTTCTTAACCTTGATGGTCGGCACAAGCCCTGAAAGAATAACCAGCCCATCCTCCACCAATTCCAGAGAATGAAACAACGGCTCCTTGTCCCACTGCATGTCGCGGTTATACGTCAACGGCAGTCCTTTCATTAAAGACAAAACCGAAACAAGGTCGCCCGACAGCAATGCGGCAGATCCCCGCAAAAGCTCCAAAGCGTCCGGGTTCTTTTTCTGAGGCATCAACGAACTTCCCGTGCAATATTCGTCCCCTATCTCGATAAAACCGAACTCGCGCGTCGACCACAGAATCAGATCCTCGGCGAGACGCGATGCATGCATGCCGATTATGGCCAGGACACTTAACAATTCAATCACAAAATCACGGTCGCTGACTGCGCTGATGGAATTCTTTGGTGGCGCAATCAACTTAACGAGGCCGGGCATCTTCAGCGCCTCCAAAGCCGCCTTGATCTGATGCGTATAAATGGAGGACGCAATGGGCGTGCCGGCCAAAGCCCCTGACCCCATGGAGATATCCAACCGCAGAAGACAATCCTCCAGTCGTCCGGCATCGCGGGCAAACATCGCCGCATACGCCCCCAGATAATCCTTGAAATAAACAGGCTGGGCATGCTGAAGATGCGTATATCCCGGCATCACCAGCGATGAATGCAATGTCCCCGATTCAAGAAAACTCTTTTGGAGCTGAAACAAAAGATCCTGGATCTCTTCGCCAGCAAACAAACAATAAAGCTTGGTGGCAAAGACCACCTGGTCGTTACGCGAACGACACGTCTGCAGCTTCAGCGCCGCCGGACCGGCTTTCTTCAAAAGAACATTCTGAATGTTGGTATGGATGTCCTCACTTTCGAAGTCAAAAGGAAAAGTCCCATTCTGTGCCTGACGCAAGAGGACAGAAATACCGCTCTTGAGGCGCGAGAACTCCTGGACCGTCAACAAATGTGCCCCCTTGAGCACATGGATATGCAGAAAAGAACCGATGAGGTCGCACGCCGCCAGCCTCCAGTCTGTCTGGATCGAAGAGCTGAACCGTTCGAAATAAGGATCAGTCTTTTTTGCGAACCGCCCTCCCCATAGCTTATTCTTCATAATAGCCCCGTTTTTAGCAGACAGCGGTCAGTAAAAAACATAAGAAATCCCCAACAGACTCAGCAAGGTTCTTGCCTTTTTCTTTACTGCCTACTATCTTGTATCTACCGGCTACTTATTTTTGAAACGGCAAGCCCCACAGCCGGATAAAGCCGTCTGCCAGCTTCTGGTCGAATTTATCCTTTTCAGTATACGTCGCCAGGTCCTCCTTGTACAACGAATGCGGAGACTTGCGTCCGACGACGACGCAGGAACCTTTGTGCAGTTTGAGACGCACCGATCCGGTCACCCTCTTCTGCGATTCCTTGATAAAGGCATCAAGGGCACTCTTGAGTTCCGAATACCAGAGTCCGTAATACACCATCTCTGCATATTTCGGCGCAAGCCCCTCCTTGAAATGCAGCAATTCGCGGTCAAGGACAAGGGCTTCCAATTCCCGATGCGCTGTATAAAGACAGGTGGCTGCCGGGAACTCGTAGATCTCGCGCGATTTGATGCCCACCAGGCGGTTCTCGACCATATCAACGCGGCCGACACCATTCTTGCCGGCCACCTCATGGAGACGGGCGATGAGATCCTGCAGGTCGTATTTCTTGCCGTTCATCTCGACCGGGACACCCTTCTCAAATTCAATCTCGACGTACGTCGGCTTGTCCGGCGCGTCTTCGACCGCAACGGTCATCTGATAAGCGTCTTTTGGCGGCTCGACGGACGGGTCTTCCAGAACCCCACACTCGATCGAGATGCCCCAAAGGTTCTTGTCAATACTGTATACTTTCTTCTTTGAGACGGTCAAAGGGATCCCCTTGGCCTTGGCATAATCGATCTCTTCCTCGCGCGATTTGAATTCCCATTCCCGTACTGGCGCTATGATCCGGAGCTTCGGATCGAGGATCCTGGAGGTGACCTCAAACCGCACTTGATCATTGCCTTTGCCCGTGCATCCATGCGCAACGGCCTCGGCCTTCTCGCGATGGGCCACTTCAACCAGATGCTTGGCGATCAGAGGCCGCGTCAGGGCCGTGGCCAAAAGATACTTGCCTTCATAGGCCGCATGGGCCTGCAGCGCAGGCAAGATAAAATCGGAGACGAACTCCCCCTTAAGGTCCCCCACGTAAACTTTGGGGGCGGCTGTGGGGCGCGCGCGTTTCTCGCCCAGGGTAAAATCCTCCCCCGGCCCCCGCGCGCCGCGGTAGGCC
>CAZAYJ010000013.1:0-13326 GCA_964489335.1 uncultured Planctomycetia bacterium | reverse complement strand
AAATCCGTGTGGTTAAGATGGAATTACAGAAAGGTATTCAGGCTGTCGGCAACGTCATTACTCCAAAAAACGTCCTGCCGATTCTTTCAAACATTCTTTTTGAGACACAAAAAAACAAAGTCAGATTGACCACAACAGACCTGGACATGGGGGTTTCTATTATTCTTAATGCGGAGATCCTTGAGCCCGGGGCCATCACTATACCCACGAAACGTTTGAGCGATATCATTAAGGAGTTGCCTTCAGGCGCCGTTGTCATTAATACACGGAAAAACAATGTTGTGGATATCCAGTTGGAAAACTGTGAATTTAAGTTGATGGGGCTGCCCAAGGAAGAATTCCCAAAACTCCCAGAGATTAAAGAAAAAGAGAGTCTTGTGTTAACACAGGGCGCCCTGAAGAACATGCTACAGTTGACAATCTTTGCCGTTTCGCACGAGGAAACGCGTTATGTCCTCAATGGTCTTCTTTTTGAAGTCAAAAAGAGCGGAGAGGGGGAGTCGCTTGTCCGTTTTGTCGGGACGGACGGAAGGCGGCTGGCCGTCGTCGAGAAAAAGCTGCCGCTTAAGGCGCACAAAGAGACCAAGGTCATTATTCCCTACAAGACCGTCCAGGAGCTTTTAAGGAATTTGAAGGACGAAGGGGATGTCTCGTTGGTTATTTCACAGAACCAGGTCTTTTTTGAAATGGATGGGGCGGTGATTATTTCGAGGCTGATCGAAGGGGACTTCCCTGATTATCAGCGCGTGATCCCGCAGCCCTCCGCCTTAAAGATCGTGCTTCCCAAGGATGATTTCATCCTGGTGTTGCGGCGGGCCAATCTTTTAACGACGCCGGATTTTCAGGCGGTCAAATTCGAATTGTTCAAGAATAAGCTGGTGGTGTCCAAGTCTACCCCGGATGTCGGGGAGTTCAAGGAAGAGATCCCGCTGGAGTATGCCGGCAAAGAGTTTGTCATCGGATTTAACCCGAACTATTTCCTGGATGTCCTGCGATATTGGCGCGATCCGGAGTTTTCCCTGGAGTTTTACGACGGCGAGAAACCCGGCGTCGTCCGCTCGGCGGAATACGTGTATATTGTGCAACCCATGAGGCTGAGCTAACGAAGGTCGGTAAATGCAGGAGATCAAATCCGTCCTCAAGACGGTCCTCAAGGATCTTATGAGGCAGCAGAAGGGGCGCGATCTCGACGGAGCGAAGGCCCTCTGGCGGCGCCTTGTGGGGGACCGCGCGGCGGCGCACAGCCAAATCGTTTATTTGACAAAGGATAAAATCCGGGTTAATGTAAATAGTTCAGCGTGGCTGTATCAGCTAAACCTAAAAATAAATACGATCCAGAAGGAATTTTACAAAAGATTCAAGATCAAGGACATTAAACTGCAGCTGGGAGATATCAAGGAGAAGCATGGCAGAAGCGAACAAGAAGTATGACGCAACAGCGATACAGGTTTTGGAGGGCATGGAAGCCGTCCGCATGCGGCCCGCGATGTATATTGGCGATACGACGAACCGCGGCCTGCATCATCTGGTCTTTGAAGTCGTTGACAACTCCGTCGATGAGGCGCTGGCGGGGTATTGCAAGCACATCAGTGTCATTGTTCACGAGAACCAGAGCGTTAGTGTGATTGACGACGGCCGCGGCATCCCGGTTGACATTCACGCCAAGGAGAAAAAACCGGCTGTCGAGGTCGCCCTGACGACGCTCCACGCCGGCGGCAAATTCGACCACCGGGCGTACAAGGTATCCGGCGGTTTGCACGGCGTAGGCGTCAGCGTCGTCAATGCGCTTTCGGAATGGCTCGAGGTTGAGATCCGGCGCGACGACAAGGTGTACCACCAGCGCTATGAGCGGGGCAAGACTGTTTCCAAGCTGACGGTCATTGGCAAGGCCAAGGCCACCGGCACCAAGGTAACCTTTAAGCCGGATAAGCAGATCTTCAAGACCATCGACATGTCTTACGACGTCTTGGCCAACCGGCTGCGCGAACTGGCCTTTTTGAACAAGGGTCTGGCCATCAAGCTCGTCGATGAGCGGGCGGAGAAGGAGGCGGAATTCTGCTTTAACGGCGGCATCGTCTCTTTCGTCGAGCACCTGAACAAGAACAAAAACCCACTCCACAACAAAGTCCTGTATGTCGAGAAGTCCGGCGAGGACATGGTGTTGGAGATGGGTATGCAATATAATGACAGCTATGCGGAGAATATCTTTACCTACGCCAACAACATCAATACTGTCGAAGGCGGAACGCACTTGAGCGGTTTTAAATCCGCCCTCACGCGCGCCATCAATCAATACGTCAAGAGCAAGAATCTCCTGAAGGATTCCAGCGCCACGATCTCCGGCGATGATGTCCGTGAAGGGCTTACGGCGGTCATCAGCCTCAAAATCCCTAATCCCCAGTTCGAAGGGCAGACCAAGACCAAGCTGGGCAATTCCGAGGCCGAGGGTTTTGTCGCCTCCCAGGTGTTCGAGTTCCTGACGACAGTTTTTGAAGAACACCCTTCCGTCGCCAACAAGATCGTCGAGAAAGCGGTGCTGGCGGCGCGCGCCAGAGAGGCGGCCAGGAAGGCGCGCGAACTGACCCGCCGCAAGGGCGCCCTTGAGGGGCTTTCTCTGCCCGGCAAGCTCGCCGACTGTTCGGAGACGGACGCCTCCATGTCCGAGCTTTTTATCGTTGAAGGTGATTCTGCCGGCGGCTCGGCCAAACAGGGCAGAGACCGGCGTTTCCAGGCGATCCTGCCCATCAAGGGGAAGATTCTGAATGTGGAAAAATCCAGGCTCGACAAGATCCTGAGTAATGAAGAAATCCGTACCATTCTGACGGCCTTGGGCACGGGGGTGGGTGAAGAGTTTAATATCGAAAAATTGCGCTATCACAAGATCGTCATTATGTGCGATGCGGACGTAGATGGTTCCCATATCCGCACGCTTCTTTTGACGCTCTTTTTAAGGCAGCTGCCCAAGTTGATCGAAGGAGGGCACGTCTATATTGCCCAGCCACCTCTTTATAAGATCAAGAGAGGCAACAGGGAAGAATACATCCAGACGGAAGAGCAGATGAACCAATTGATGTTAGATATTGGCAGAGAAGGACTTAAGTTCACTATTCTTGCGGACAAAAAGACGCTCAACGACCCTCAATTCAAAGAATTGCTTGAGGCGTTGGTTCAGCTGGACAGATTTAGCCTACATTTAGAGAAAAATGGAGTTGATTTAGAAAAATTGGTCGCAAATAGACACAAAAGTTCCAAAAAACTACCTATTTATGTGGCAAAAGTGGAGCAAAATACCCACTATTTGTTTTCTGACGCCGAGCTCGCCAAGCTTTCAGAATCTGCCAAGGGCGAAAAGGAAGAGTTCAATTATGTCGAGATTTATGATGCAGAGGACATTGAGAAAGTGATCACGAAAATTGAAAAGATGGGGATTCCTGTTGAAACGTATTTCGGTCCCCCCAAGCGCAAAGAGGACACCCCTGCCCGGAGCGGCAAACAAGCGGAGGGCGGCAAGAAGGCCAAGCCGGCCTTCAGGATTACGAATGATGTGGACGTGGAATTTTTTGCGCTCAAGGAGGTGCTGGAACATGTCAGGGAGTTGGCCAAAAGAGGGATGACCTTCCAGCGCTATAAAGGCTTGGGTGAGATGAACCCGCAGCAGCTCTGGGATACCACGATGGATCCCGAGCGGCGGACGATCCTGAAAGTGCTTCTGGAGGATGCGATCGAGGCCGATGAGATCTTTACGATCCTGATGGGAGACCAGGTAGACCCTCGTCGGGAATTCATCGAAAAAAACGCCCACTTGGTGAGGAATCTGGATATTTAACAAGCTCCTCGCTTAAGCATCCGCCACTAACTCGATATAAAGCAAAATTAAGGAGGATGGCATGACGAACGGAACCTCCGTTGTTTTTCACCCTATAGGCGCGTTTGGCGCATCGCTGCGGCTTTGGGCGAGAAATTTTATCCCTATCGTTGCCATCCACGGCGTGAACGTGTTCGCCGCGCGCGTTCTACAGTTGTCTGTGCGCTGCGCTACTCCTTTGCCCCCGGGTCGGTCCGGGATGCAGCTGACTGTTCTTTTGGGCATCGAAGTTGTGGCTGTTATCGTTTTGAGCGCTTTTGTTTCGCTTTTCGTCCTGGGTTATCTTAAGGATGCGGCCGGACGCCGGCCTCTTTTTGCCGAGACTTTTCGCCGGACATGCAGCCGGTTCGGAGGATACGTTTCTGGTGTTTTTATGCTTCTGGCGTTTTTTGTCATCGGAGTATTGTTTTCCGGCGCCTTTTTGGTCGGCGGGCACATTCTTTATGCGCAACACCCTGCAACGCCTTTGGCGCTGGGCCTGCTTTTGGCCACAAGCACAATCGCCGTGGCCCTGGCCATCGCCGTGGTCTGGTACGGGTTTTATTTTACGCTGGCCCCGCTGGTGGCAGGATTCGAAAACAAGCCTGTCATCCAGGCGTTCAGGGAAAGCCGTTCGCGGATCAGGGGGCAGGCCTTGCGTTATGCCAGCGTTTTTGTTATGTTTGTCATATTTTATCTGGCGCTGGGTTTGGCGGTCTATTTCATCATGTGCATGGCGGCTGTTGCGCCCCGCGTTCTTTATGCGATTGACCCTGCCATGGGAGCTCTGTTCGGGCCGCTATGGCTGGCCCTGTGGCTGGTTTGTTATGAGCAGATCAAGAGTTTAAAACGCACCGCGTAGGCTACCGCAGAAAGCGGCGCACCGGTCAGATCCATGAGGCCGGTCATTCGGGATAATTTGCTTAGAAAAAGATTCAGGGGGCAAATTAATGTACGCACAAAACGAAAAGGTCGTTCCGATTTATATCGAAGAGGAGATGAAGGGGTCGTATTTGTCTTACGCCATGAGCGTTATCGTCGGCCGCGCGTTGCCCGACGTCAAGGACGGCCTCAAGCCCGTGCACCGTCGCATCCTGTATGCGATGCACGAGCTCAACCTCGACCACACCAAACCCTATAAGAAGAGCGCGCGTATCGTCGGCGAGGTGCTGGGTAAATACCATCCCCACGGCGACGCGGCGGTTTATGACACGCTCGTGCGCATGGTTCAGGATTTCTCCCTGCGTTATCCTTTGGTGGACGGCCAGGGGAACTTCGGTTCGGTCGACGGCGACGCGCCGGCGGCGATGCGTTATACCGAAGCGCGGCTGGCGTCCATTGCCGGCGAGATGCTGGCGGACATTGACAAAGAGACCGTCGACTACGTCCCGAATTTCGATGCGTCTCTTCAGGAACCGCTTCTGTTGCCATCGGCCCTTCCGAACCTGCTTGTGAACGGTTCCAGCGGCATCGCCGTCGGCATGGCGACGAACATCCCGCCGCACAATTTGACGGAGGTTGTCGACGGCATCACGTATCTGGTCGACCATCCGGAAGCGGAGGTCAAGGAGTTGATGAAATATGTCAAAGGCCCGGATTTCCCGACAGGAGGGATTATCTGCGGCCGCGACGGCATCAAGGACGCTTTTTCGACGGGACGAGGCAAGATCACGATCCGGGCGCGCGTCTCCATCGAGCGGCAGAAGAACGGTAAAGACAACATCCTCATCACCGAGATTCCCTATCAGGTCAACAAGACTTCTTTGATCGAGGCGATCGCGGCTATGGTCCAGGATAAAAAGATCGAGGGGATCAGCGATATCCGCGATGAGTCCGACAAGGACGGCATGCGCGTGGTGATTGAGCTCAAGCGGGACACCGAGCCGCAGATCATTCTTAATCAGCTCTACAAGCATACGCAGCTGGAAACGACCTTCGGCATCATCGCGCTGGCGCTCGTCGATGGAAGGCCGCGAGTCCTGAACCTGAAACAGATGATGCGTTGCTATATTGACCACCGCAAGGCGATCATCCGGCGCCGGACGCAGTTTGAGCTGGACAGGGCGCTGCGCCGGGCGCATATCTTGGAGGGGCTCAAGATTGCCCTGAAGTTTTTGGACCGCGTCATCAAGACGATCCGAGAGTCCAAGAGCACGCCGGAAGCCAAAAAAGCCCTGATGAAAAATTTTGACCTTTCCGACGTCCAGGCCCAGGCGATTTTGGAAATGCAGTTGCAGCGCCTGACGCAACTGGAGCGCGAGAAGATCGAGAAGGAATATCTGGAGCTTTTGAAACAGATCGAGCGTTATCGGGCGATCCTTGCCTCTGAAAAGCTCGTCGAGGAAATCATTAAGGAAGAGCTCGCGGCCCTCAAGAAAAAGTTCGGTGATGAGCGTCGCACGGAGATTACGGGGGATGCCGAAGACATCGAGCTTGAAGATTTGATCGCCGAAGAGGACATGGTCATCACGATCTCTCATGCCGGCTACATCAAGCGGCTGGCCATCAGCGCTTACCGCAAGCAGAAGCGGGGAGGCAAGGGCGTGACGGCTATGGAGACGCGCGATGAGGACTTTGTGGAGCGCCTTTTTATCGCCTCCACGAAGGACTACCTGCTCGTCTTTACGGACCAGGGGCGGCTTTACTGGATCAAGGTCTATGAGATCCCCCAGGCCTCGCGGCAGTCCAAGGGCAAGGCGATTATCAACCTCCTGCAGTTGTCAGCCAAGGAGAAGGTGGCGGCCGTGCTGCCCGTCAAGGAATTTTCCGATGACAAGTTCATCATCCTTTGCACCAAGGGCGGGGTGATCAAGAAAACCAAGCTCTCTGCCTTTGCTAATCCGCGCAAGGGCGGGATCCTGGCCGTGGGGCTGGACAAGGACGACAGCGTTATGGACGCCAAGGTGACGGACGGCAACCTCGATGTGCTCCTGGCGACCCGGCACGGCAAGGCGGTCCGCTTCAAGGAGAAACAGTTGCGCGAAATGGGCCGGCAGGCCAAGGGTGTACGCGGAATCCGGCTCGACAAAAAAGACATGGTCGTGGGGATGGAGATCATCTCCGCCGATCTGGCCAAGACGGGCGCGACCATCCTGACGGTCACCTCCGGCGGTTTTGCCAAGAGGACGTCCATCGACGAGTATAGGGTCCAGTCGCGCGGCGGCAAAGGAATCATCAACGTCAAGGTGACCGACAAGAACGGCGATGCCATTGGTCTCAACTGTGTTTTACCCGACGACGAATTGATGACTATCACCCAGAAGGGGATGACGGTGCGTTGTCCTGTCAAGGATATCCGTGAGACCGGCCGTAATGCTCAGGGCGTCCGCCTCATCTCGCTGGAAAAGGGCGACGCCGTCACATCCGTCGCCAAGATCGCCGCCAAGGATGAAGAATAAGACGGTTAACGCCTATCGGGCGGACCCCGTTGAATTCGCGAACCGGTTTTGTTATAATTTTTTTGACAATTCGGCCCCATCGTCTAGCCTGGTCCAGGACGTGTGGTTCTCAGCCATAAGACAGGGGTTCAAATCCCCTTGGGGCTACCAATCTGGTACATACAGAGAACCTCCTCTTTCGAGGGGGTTTCTTTGTTTGGGATGCGCAGAGGAATGGTGTATTCGACTTCCGCTCTGGGGTAGTCAATGCGGATTTCCTTGATAAAGGTGCGCATAAAGGACTTTCTCTCCACGATCGAACCCGTCATCAGCGTTTCCTTTAGATCCAGCACATACGGCCTTATCTCTTCATCGGTGAGCTCAATCGGTTCTTGATGCGTTTTTTGGGCTTTAATCTCTTGAATTTCAGCGGTTAAGAGGTCAACTTCGTCGTTTAGTTCCTTTATGCGAGGCGCGACGTCTGAGTAGTTGAGCGTGCCGGTTTCAATCGTGTTGTAGAGTTTCCTTCGGCGTTCACGCTTCTCCTCGATGTTGGCCTGCAAGCTGGCAATTTTGGCGGCGTAATCTTTGACAAACAGATTAACCTCTTCATTAACGAAGAGGAGAAATTTCTTCACATTCTCTTCGGTGAGGACGCGTTCTTTAAGCGTCTTTACGATGAAGGCTTCGAGTTTTTCGGCGTTTAATAGCTTTTGATTGCAGTGGCCGGGCCCCATCTTGACGTAGCTCTGGCAGGTGTAGTAGTGGTATTTACCGGCTTTCGCTCCGCAGGCGGCCATGGAGTGGTCGCATTTCTTGCATTTGAGCATGGTACTTAACAGATGGTCTGAAGACGCGGCTCGGGGAGGTATAACAAACCTTGTTCTTTGTTTCTGGAGAAGCTGTGCCCGCTCGTAGCTATTTTTATCGATGATGGCTTCATGGGCGTTCGGGGTTTTTATGATCTGGCTCTTGTTTTTGTGATCACGCCAAACTACTGTGCCGGTGTAAGTTTCATTCTTGAGGATATAGCTGATAGTAGAGATATTCCACGGCTTACCGTTTCTTCGCCTCAAGCCTTCCCTGTTGAGCTCTTTGCTTACTCCCTTGATGCCGTTTCCTCTTAAACACATAGCGAAGATACGTTTGATAAGCTCAGCTTCCTGCGGTACGACTTTGAGTTTGTTCTTTAGATTCTTGCCGACCTGAATTTTCTCGACATTGTACCCGTATGGTTCCCGGCCGCCATTCCAATATCCACGACTGGCATTTTCCCGCATACCCCTTACCGTATCTTGCGCTAAATTCGCCGAATAGAATTCATCCATCGCCTCGACAATTGCTTCCATGAGCTTGCCGGTGGCATTGTCTTCAAATTTCTCATTCATCGAGATGACTTGAATTCCTTTTTTGCGCAGGAGCGATTTAAAGATGATCGAATCTTCGCGATTACGCGCGAAGCGATTGAGTTTCCAGACGAGGATAGCTTGAAAGGGCGGGTTCTTTTGCTTGGCGGTTGCAATCATCTCTTGAAATTGCGGCCGGTCAGCACTCCGGGCGCTTTCGGCGGCATCCACGTATTCGTGGACGATCGTCCATTCTTTACGCAGGGCATAATCCCGGAGAGACTTTAACTGGGCCGGAAGGGAAAGGTCTTTCTCGGCTTGTTTCTCGGAGGATACTCTGGCGTAAAGGACAACATTCATTTTTAGCTCATCCATGGCGAGAGGTGATTGACAGACCAGCCCGCGCTTCCCTTTAATTTAGGCACAGCTTTTCTTAAGGCGTCTTGAGTTGCTTTAAATAAAAGCGATGTTTCATAACCGTTGACAGCCGACGATTGCTCGGAAAATTCTCCGTCACCCGTTACTGTCTGGGTTGTTTTTTCTGTTCCTTTGATAATCTCATCTGAAGATGGCGCGGCTGTGCGGCCTTCGGTTTCTATGCAGGTGACCATAACGCGGTAGCGGACGCATTTTTTGCCGTCAGCAGTATATTCTTCTCTTTTTACGTCATCGGTTTTCCAATTCAACTTCTTGACCTTATTCCCGTCTTGGATAACGGCTACGATGTAAGGCTTTGCCAGCAAGGTAGATTTTTTCAGATGCTGGGTGTGTATCTCGACAATAAAGCGTTTCACGTCTAGAGAAACACCTTTAGGGTCGATACGTACCCCGGATTTTAAATCTGGATCATTGATGATGTGTGTAAAAAGCTTGTCGATCCTCTGCTCGTAGGTCTCTTCGACGTCCTTTTCTTCCAAGTATCCGGCCGCTTTCAACAACTCCTGCGAGGAAACATTGTAATAGTCGGCAATTAGCCGAAGCCTATCGGGAGGAGGAAGCCGCCTGCGCGAACCGGTCTCTAACTGCGATAAATAGGCGTTAGAAATTCCGGTTGCCTTCTCGACGTCAACCAAGCTTACCCCTTTTTGCTCACGCAGAGACTTCAAAAACTGTCCGAACGGAAACTTTTGTTTAATCCCTTTAATGGCCATGGTGTAGCCTCCTTTTAACAAGAATAGTACCATGCCTTGCTACAAAATGCAAGTGTTTTCTTCAAACGAATGATTGACAAGGCAGGCGCGTGGTGCTATCTTATTTGTGAGTGAAATATACATTCGTTTGCAAGAAGGAGAACGGGCGATGAAAGTTAATCTCAAAACAAAATTTATCAGGAAGAAGTTGGTCAGGAAAAACCTGTCGCAAAATTGGCTTGCTTCGAGGGCCGGAGTTACCAGCGGCTATATGTCGCAGTTAATGGACGGCTCGCGGCATCCCTCGCCAAAGTTACGGCAGAGACTGATGGATGTCTTTCCGGAATGTGGATTTGATGACCTATTCTTAATTAAGGAAAACGCATAAACATGAGCGGTTGCGCAGTAGACATAATGCCGGTTGAATCACAGGGACCTCTTGAAGAGGGGCTTCGCATACTGGCGAGGATCGTGGCCCGGGATATCTTAGCCAAAAGGGCTATGAATGGCCGGGTAATAAAACCTCAAGGCGGTGAAGATAATGGAAACCTACAGGACAAGTGATTTGTATTTATCGGCTTATTTAAAAGCCAAAGGATTGCGGTTGCTGGATAAGCGCCGGAACGGCAACAAATTCGTCTTTATCTTTGATGACCGGCAAGACCGCAAAGATTTGATTCAAGAGTTTTTCAATGACGGCATGGTAAATATTACGGCGTTTAAGAGTGCCATTCAAGACTTAAAGACAATGGTCTTTAACGTGTGAGATAAGGAGCATATTGATATGGAGATTGTAAAAAGTAAAATTCCGCAACAGCTACAAAAAGACGGCTTCGGCTTTGTGAGGCTGAAAGCCCGGACAAAAATCCCCTTTGAGCAAGACTGGCAGAATAAGCCTTATTCTTTCACCGACATTCAGTCGTGGATTGATCAGGGCGGCAATTACGGCGTGCAGGGCGGCTACAGCAGGCTGATCATTGTTGATGCCGACACCCCACAGATCGCTGAGATACTGGCCAATAAATTTCCAGAGACGTTGACAGTCAAGACGCCCCGCAAGGGTTTTCATTATTATTTCTTTTGCGACGGCATAGACAAAAAGATTGTCTTGAAGAAAGATACGCTAGCCAAGAAAGAAGACCATTTCGGTGAGATTATTACTAAAGGATCGCAGGTCGTGGGGCCCGGCTCAATTCACCCAGACACCGGCACGGAGTACGAGGTTGTTAAGGACCTTGAGATTGCAGAGGTGAGCCGGGAGTTAATCCTCTCCGAGTTTGTAGAATATATCCCGCTTGAGTTTCCACAAAAAGACGCTGAGACAGAGATTGAGAATGTCAGCGTTGTTGACGTGCTTAATAAAAAAGGTGTCCAGCTTCATCGTGTCGGTGGCCAGCTTGTTTGCGGGCATCCGGTGCATGGATCAACGAATAACAATAACTTCGTGGTTCATCCGGAAAAGAACGTCTGGCATTGTTTCAGATGTGGCACCGGTGGCGGGGCCTTATCCTTGATCGCTGTTTTGGAAGGCGTGATCCAGTGCGCTGAAGCGGTGACCGGCGGGCTTCGGGGCGACAAATTCACTCAAGCCTTACGCCTCGCAAAAGATGTTTATGGTTTTGACGTGAAAGTTAAACCATTGGATCGGGCCGAGACGATTCTTTCCGAAGATAAACTTGCCGCGTTGGAGGCAAAGATTAAAGCGATACCGTCGGAAACTCCCCCTGTCAAGATTCCCGCTCTGCTCGATCCTATTCTCAAAGAGATCGCCGTCTTTAATGTGGCGCAGGGAGACGCGCTTCTTAAACACACCATCAAAGATCATTTTGGTTTCACGAATGACGAGCTCAAAAGCTACGAAAAGGTGCTCAAAATTTACCGCAAAGATCCCAAGGAAGACGAAGGTAAAAAATCTTTAAGCAAAGCAGAGCTCATCGACATTTTGCATGATGAGCAAGGAAGTAAAACAATCCATCCGGCGCAGGATTACGCGGACGGGGTTATGAATTACGCGGTCAAGGTCAGAGATGCCGTGTGTCTTATTACCTCTGATGGCCGTTTGTTCAGCTTGGATGATGCCGTTGACGAGGGCTTTGCGCTTAAGCATGACACCGTGGACACTTCACGGTTTTCAGCTAAAGGTATCTGCGCGTTTGTAGGCGGGCAATATGAAGTCAGCATTCCGCGGCTCTATCAGAAAACTTACGACTACATCAAGCGGTTTATTCATTTCCCGGAGGAGGCGTATCTGCATTACCTCACGCTATGGGTTATGGGGACGTATGTCTTTATGATCTTTCGGTATTATCCGTATGTCTGGCTGAATGCCGAGAAGGGATCCGGTAAAACGCTTTTGATGGAGATCCTCTCCGCAATAGCTTTTAATGGCGATCTTGTCACGAATCCCACGGAGTCGGTTATTTTCCGGGATATTTCTAATAACCTGATTACTATGTTTGTCGACGAGGTTGAAAAGCTCAGGAAACACGACAAAGATGTATATGGTTCAATCATCAGTGTGTTTAACGCAGGGTTCAATAAGTCAGGCGTGGTCAAGCGTTCGGAGGCGACCGGCCAAGGCGGATTTGTGGTCAAGGCTTATAGCGCGTATTCTCCCAAGATGTTTGCCGGAATCAGCGAGATTGATGACGTGTTACAGGATCGTACTGTCCGGGTTTCAATCCTGCGGAAAAAAGACAACGAGACGGTTCAGCGATATAAGGGCACGGCCGAGATCATTGAGCTTCAGCGGAGCATCCGGGATGATCTTTATGTGTTCGGCCTCACCTTTGCCCGTGATATCGCGGAGTTTTATCACAAAGAAGGGCCGGACGGTATCGAGGGTTTAAGTCATTTGACCAATCGGGAGCTCGATATCTGGGAGCCGATATTTCTTTTGGCCAATGTGGTGGACGCTTCCTCAGGCACTGACACTTTGACGCGGACGATGGAAGAATTGAGCAAGAAATCCCTTAACGAGAAACAGTCAGACAGCGTTTCGCAGAACGAAACCTACAAGATTTTGACGGTGCTCAAGTCCATGCTTGATGAGGTGACGGCTTTAAGCGCTGATGGCGATATCCGGGTGTTTGATGCGGAGCGCGTGCTGGAGTATTTCAAGGCAACAGAAGAATTTGAGTGGATCGAAAAGACCAATGTCCTAACCCGCAGGCTTAAGAAGGTCAAGGTAACTTCGGATCAGCGGCGTATCGATGGCGAAAAGAAGCGGATTTATATCATGAATATCAAGGATTTCTATGATTTGTGCGAGCGGTTCAAGATTTAGCGGGGTATGTGTGAAAATTTACCTCTACAGGGTGGCAAAATATTTTAAGGCTTTAAGGCGGATGGTCGTATTCAGCTTTGTTTTTAGCACGTTACACCGCCTTAAAATACCAGAATGGATTAAATCCGATTTAAGGCAGATTTTAAGACAACATAACACTATGAATTGTAATGAGTTATGCTTGGCTGGCTTAAAGTCTTAAAACCAAATCAAGGGTAGACAGAAATGAATAATTTACAGGGTAGCCTGCAGTCGTTCAAGGTGATGCGCCAGCGGGCAAAACAGACGGAACCAATTGAGGAGGAGATCGATGTCTTGGTTAAAATGTACACCGCAATCGGCC
>CAZAYJ010000012.1:0-13436 GCA_964489335.1 uncultured Planctomycetia bacterium | reverse complement strand
TTGATCTGGGGATTCAGGGCCTCCGGGATATTGCGCCGGGTCGGCACCGTCACGATCTTGAGCCCCTTGTGATACAATTCCGCCGGATAAAGAGCGATTTTATCCGTGATGATAAAGACCGTGGCATGGCGGCAGTTGCGCGGATCCAGCCCGAGGTCGCCCTCACCCCTCGTCACCACCACGCGGATATAGGCATCCTTAAGCTTATTGGCCTTCAGGGTGTCAATGATCGCCTTCTCCATTTCCTTTTTCTGCATCGGGATCTTTAAAGAGATGCCCTGGGCCGAAGCATAAAGACGATCGATATGCGCACGCAGCTTGAAAACAAGGCAATCGTAGGAACGGATCCCCTCGAACACGCCGTCGCCGTAAAGCAGACCATGATCGAACACCGACACCTTCGCGTCTTCTTTTTTGACAAATTTGCCGTTAAGATAAATCAACATCGTGCCTCTCAATTTCCCGCTGAATCGTTTTGTCTGAAATCGATCCCACATCTCCGTCAGCGTCTCTCTTAGAGACAAGGGACCCTGCCAACCTGACTATTATTCTGTAACGATCCTTCCGTCAAAAATCTTCAATGTCCTATGGCTACCGCGCGCCAGCTCGGGGCTGTGCGTCACCAGGACAACCGTCGTCCCCTTCTCCTTGTTCAGGCGCGCCAGTAACTCCTGGATGTGCCGGCCGGACTCAAAATCCAGGTTTCCCGTCGGCTCATCGCAAAACAGGATTTCAGGATCGTTGATGAGCGCCCGCGCCACGGCCACGCGCTGCTGTTCGCCTCCGGACAACTCCGAAGGCCTGTGTTTGAGCCGCTGCGACAAACCCAAAAAATCCAGAAGTCCTTCGGCTCTTTTCCTGACGTCGGATACACTCTGCGATCCCCGCGCGACGCAGCCCGGCAGCATCACATTTTCCAGCGCCGTAAACTCCCTCAAAAGATGGTAAAACTGAAAAACAAAGCCGAACATCTTATTGCGGATCGCAGCCTGCCGCCGCTCATCCATCGTCGTCAGACATACGCCGTCGACAAAGACCTCGCCCCGGCTCGGCGTATCCAGGCCGCCGAGGATATGCAGCAAGGTCGACTTCCCCGCCCCCGATGGCCCCACGATGCTCAAACATTCAGACCGCTTGACCTCAAGAGTGACATCCTTGAGCACCGTCAATGCCTTCGGACCCTGGCGATACGTTTTTTCAAGATGGAACGCTTTAAGCACTATTCATACCTCAGGGCATCTGCCGGCACGAGGCGCGCCGCCTTGGACGCCGGATAAATCGTTGCCAGGAAACAAATTAAAAGAGCAGAGCCTGCGATCACGGCCACATCCAATGCGCGCAGCGCCACAGGCAGACGGTCGATATAATAAATATCCTGGGGGAGCTGGATGAACTGATACTTCTTGAGCAAAAGACACAGAACAATCCCACTTATTATACCAAAAAGGATGCCGCCAGTGCCAATTATTAAACCGCCCCAGGTAAAGATATTTCTCACCTGCCCCTGCGGCATGCCTACGGCCTTCAAGATGCCTATGTCCTTGGTCTTTTCAACGACCATCACGATCAGCGTGCTGATGATATTAAAACAAGCCACAAGCACGATCAGGGTCAGAATAACGAACATCGCCAACTTTTCCAAAGCCAGCGCCGCAAAAAAATTCTTATTGATATCCATCCAGGTGCGGCTATGGAGACCTGCGGGCAGGACGCGGTTTAATTCTTTCTTGACCTGCGGCGCCAAATAAGGATTGTCCAGACGGATGCCCAGCTGGGTAACCAGGGTCCCTACCCCGAAAAACTGCTGGGCATCCTTAATGTTCAAAAAGGCCAGGTTGAGATCATAATCATACATTCCCGTATGAAATATCCCGCTCACCCTGAACGGCGTATTCAACCCGACGACCGGCGACGACAGGACTACCTCATCACCGACGGAAATTCCCAGGATGGCTGCCAGTTCCTTGCCGAGCACGATGCCGCCGGCCGGCAGGTCCAGCCGTCCGCCCTGCATATAATCAAGAATGCGCGTTACGCGGCTCTCGGACGCCTGGTCCACGCCTTTAAGGTTAAGACTCAGTACCCTGTCTTTGTAGTAGAGAAAGGCCTGGCCGCTGACGTAGGGCGCAACCTCCCGCACGTCCTTGAGACCCTCGATCTAAGATTTGATCTTTTGGAAATCGACGATCCCGTCCTCGCTCTGGACGATGATATGGGGATTGGTGCCGATAATCTTATCCTTGAGATCGTTATCAAAACCCGTCATGACGGCGATAACGACGATAAGAGCCATAACGCCGATGGCAATCCCCAGACACGAAATGAGGCTGATGACGGAGATGAACCGCTCTTTCTGGAGAGCCAGAAAATAACGCCGGCTGATAAAAAAAGCAAGGTTCATCGCTTAACCTTCCACGCCTTCCGCACCCTTTTCCGGACGCAGCAGGGGAAACAGGATGACGTCGCGGATCGAAGGCTGATTCAAAAACAACATGCACAGACGGTCAATACCTATCCCCAGCCCTCCCGTCGGCGGCATGCCGTATTCCAGGGCCTCGACAAAATCTTCATCCAGGCAACGCTGGCCCGATCCGGCATCCTCCTTGAGCTCTTCCAGAAGACGCTGTTTCTGCTCGATAGGATCATTGAGCTCGGAATAGGCGTTCGCCACCTCCATCCCGGCCATATAAAGCTCAAAACGTTCCGAGATCAAAGGGTTCTCCGGTCTGTTTTTTGCCAATGGACAAAGAATGCTGAAATAGTCGGTAAAGAAAACGGGCTGCGTCGGCGCATCGGCTGTCAGGATCTCCTCGACCAGGCGCACGACCTGAGACCTGGAAAGCCGGTCTTCCACAGGCCGTCCTTTGGCCCTGAGCTTTTGCACCATGACCGCCGTCTCATCCTCGGGGTTGATATCGAAATGCTCCTTGACCGCCTGGGCAAAAGAACGCCGCGGCCACGGCGGCGTCAAATCGATCTTCTGGCCCTGGTACTCGATCTCCAACTTCCCCAGGACCTCTTTGGCGACATGCGCGAAGATCTCCTCGGTGATCCTCATCATGTCTTCGTAGTTACAATAGGCCGCATAAAGCTCCAGCATCGTGAATTCAGGGTTATGGCGCGTCGAAACCCCTTCGTTGCGGAAAGACCTGTTGATCTCATAGATCTTCTCGAAACCGCCGACGATCAGACGCTTGAGGTAAAGCTCGGGCGCGATACGCAGGAAAAGATCCATGTCGTATTCGTTGTGATGCGTCGCAAAAGGCCTGCCGGCCGCGCCGCCGGGAATCAGGTGCATCATGGGTGTCTCAACTTCCAAAAACCCCCGGGAGTTCAAAAAAGACCTCATGGAACTCGTAATCTTCGAACGCATGGCAAAGATATCCCGGACTTCAGGGCTTGCGATAAGATCGACATAACGCTGCCGGTAGCGGATCTGGACGTCCTTGAGACCATGCCACTTCTCCGGCAAAGGGCGCAGCGACTTTGCCAGAAGCTGAAAGGCCTTGACCTTGACGGTCGGCTCGCCTGTGTGCGTCTTAAAAGTCTCCCCCTCGATCCCGACAATATCGCCGATATCCAGCTTGTTAAAAAGCTCGAAATCTTTTTCCGCCAAAGGATCGTCTTTGCGGACGTAGAGCTGGATCCTGGCGCCCTCATCCCGCAAATCGGCAAAACAGACCTTGCCATGTTTTCGTTTCGCCATCAGGCGTCCGGCGATAACGATGTTCTTGCCGTCCTCGAACGAAGACAATAAGTCCTTGACGGCACACGTCTTATCGAATCTTTGGCCATAAGGACGCATACCCGCTTCCTTAAAAGCGGAAAGCTTGTCAATACGCTGTTGTATGATTTCATTGAGTTCCATAATACTCCTTAATTTTGCCTGTCCCGAGGTCCTTTCCTCTCAAAATCAACTCCGCGCCTACGAAGGAAATTTCACGCCGGATGGCGATAGCCCCTCTGGTGTGAAATTTACGAGTGTTCAGGCGAGGAGCAAATATTATCCTTATAACTTTAACTCCTAAAAAACAAATAAGTTAAGAAAAATCTGTGCTTTATTATAACCGACGCAAAAAGCCCTGTCAACGCCTATTCGGGATCGGCATGCTGCACAAAACTACAAAACCACCCAAAATAAAATGGCCCCTGGTTCCGTTCCAACCAAGGGCCATCGTGAGTGCCGATATGTTTGTCTTACTTCCTCAAAAGCACCCTCCTGGTGGCCTTCTTGGCCCCGAAGAATTTGATCGTGAAATCCGCAGCCTTGTGCGCGTCAAATTCCCTGCAGGAAAAAATATTGATGTAAGCGGAATTCCAGAGCTCGGAAAAATGCCCCGTGATCGAGCTGGTCTCAATAAACTGCAGCATCGAATAACCCGCGGTATGAGCCTTATCGTAACCGAAATGCGGCAAAAGCGTCTTGCCGTATTTCTTCATCTTCAACAGCTTACAGAGCTTGGTGGTGAATTCAGAAAGCTTCTTGGCCGAACGGATCGTCTGAGGATCGCAGCCGTAAAGATCCAAAACAACTTCCAGACCAAAACTACCCGCAGGCATCGTGACGTTCTTAGGCATCCCCTTACTTGCCTCCTGTTGTTTGATGACAGAGATTTCTAAAAAAGATACACAGATTAAGTTCAAATTTTAATCTGTGTAATCGGTTTATAAATCTGCGTCATCAGAGGGCGCCGATTTTTTTCCAACGCCCTCAATGTTTTGTCCCCGGAATTGTTTTTTGACAACGACACAACCCAGGGACATCTCTCTTGGGTGATATTATACTACACGCGTCTGTCAACACAAGATATCTTTAAAAAAAATTTTCGCCCTACTTCACCCTTTCACTCGACGGCAAGGGGGCCGGGTGCTCCTCGACCACAGTCGGCAGGCCCATCGGGCCCAATAATTCGATGAACGGGTCCGGATCCAGCTCTTCGACGTTCACCATCGTCTTCGGATCCCAGATACCGCGGGCGATCAGGATCGCGGCGGCCGCCGGAGGCACGCCCGCCGTATAAGAAATCGCCTGGGATTCGACCTCCTTGTAACAGGCGGCATGGTCGCAGATATTATAAATGAAAATTTCCCTGTGCCGGCCGTCCTTTTCCCCTTTGATGTAATTGCCGATGCAGGTCTTTCCTGTATAGTTTGGGGCCAGAGATGACGGATCCGGCAAAATGGCCTTGAGGACTTTCAACGGCACAACCTCGACACCTTCGGCAGTCTTGACGGGTTTCTCAGACGTCAGCCCCAGATTGGTCAACACCGTAAAGACATTGATATAGTGGTCGCCGAAGCCCATCCAGAAACGGATGGAATCAGCATCGATGTTCTTCGACAAGGAATGCAATTCATCATGGCCGTTCAGATAGACCGGCATCTTGCCGACCACAGGAAAATCATAGACCATCTTGACGGCATGGACCTTTTCACAGACCCACTTGCGGTCGATCCACGTCCAGACCTTCTTGAACTCCCTGAAATTGATCTCCGGATCGAAATTCGTCGCAAAATACTTGCCGTGGCTGCCGGCATTCACATCGAGAATGTCGATCGTGCTGATCTTATCGAAATAATGCTTCACGGCCAGAGCGCAATAGGCGTTGACCACGCCGGGATCAAATCCTACGCCAAGGACGGCCGTGATGCCGCGCTCCTTGCAGCGGTCTTTGCGTTTCCATTCATAATTGGCGTACCACGGCGGGTCTTCGCAGACCTTGTTCGGATCTTCATGGATCGCCGTATCCATGTAAGCGACGCCAGCCTGAATACAAGCCTCCAGAAGAGACATGTTGACGTAAGCCTGGGCTAGGTTGATGACGATCTGGGAATCCGTCTCCTTGATCAACTTGACTGTCAAAGGAACATCCAGGGCATCGATCCTGCGGGAATAAAGTTTCTTTGACTTATCCTTGAGGTGGCCTTTTCTCTTGACGCTCTCGATGATGGCATCACACTTGCCCTGCGACCTCGACGCGATGCAGATGTCGCCCAGAACGTCATTGTGCTCGGCGCACTTATGCGCCGCCACATGAGCCACGCCTCCGGCTCCGACGATCAAAACGTTTTTCTTCATACGAGCGACCTCCTTCTCTCTTGGACAAGCTTCCTACGACAAACTGCTGACAAAATCCCTGTAAGAAAAGCGGCGCACCACGTCCAGCGACCCGCCAAGCCTTCTGACGACGATCGACGGCATCTGGAGGCCGTTAAACCAGTTCTTCTTGACCATCGTATAGCCGGCGGCATCCAGGAACCTGATCTCGCTGCCGACCCCCAGCCGCCGGCCCAAACGGTAGGTGCCGAAGATGTCTCCTGCCAGACACGAACGGCCCGCAATCATATAGGTGAAACGCCCTCCCCGCTTTTCCTGGAGTTTGGCATTCTGACGGTAAATAAGCAGGTCCAGCATATGGGCCTCGGTGGAAGCGTCCACGACCGCGATGTCCATCTTGTTGTGGACGATGTCGACGACCCGCGTCACCAGCTGCGCCGCCTGCGTGATGGCGGCTTCGCCCGGCTCCAGATACACCTGGATGCCGAAGGTGCGGCTGAAGGCCTTCAATGTTTTGCAAAACTTTGCGACCGGATATCCCTTCTTGGTAAAATA
Source organism: uncultured Planctomycetia bacterium (assembly GCA_964489335.1). Classification (GTDB taxonomy): domain Bacteria; phylum Omnitrophota; class Gorgyraeia; order Velamenicoccales; family Velamenicoccaceae; genus Velamenicoccus. Next base: position 6,823 of record CAZAYJ010000012.1, on the reverse strand, counting down.
AAGTCCTCCGCCGAGACTGACCCACTTCAGCTGCCCCAGCACGTCCCCGTACGCACGGCCGATACGCTCCAGGTGCCGGGCAAAATGGCCGAAGTCATCGTTCTCACAATTGTAATGAAACATGACGCCGCTCAGGCGCGGTAACGCTTTTCTCAGCGCCGCTTTATCCGTCACGCCAAGCCGCGAATACTTCCTCGCCGGATCCGCAAGGTCGAAATGGGAAAAACTGACGCCGGGGTTCACTCTGACGCCGACCGCACAACTCCCTGTCAGACCGCCAAACGCCTCAAGCTGGGAAAGAGAATTGAAAATAATCTTGTCCGAAAAAGCGGCAACCTCTTGAACATCCTCTCTGGAGAAACCGACGCAATAGGCGTGGACCTCTTTGCCGAATTTTTCACGGCCTAGGCGCGCTTCGTAGACCGAACTGGAGGTCGTCCCGTCCATATAGCGTTTCATGAGATCGAAGACGGACCATACAGCAAAACATTTCAGTGCCAGGACGGACTTGGCTCCGGACGCCTCCCGGATATGCCGGATCACCCTCAGGTTCCCCAGCAGCTTCTTCTCATCAATCAGGTAATAGGGTGTTTTTAAAACCATTTTAGAAAGACTGCAAAAAAATGAGCTTGACCCGCAAAACGGTAACGCCCATGACATCCTCTCTTGCCGCGGTCAAGCCCTGAATGCACCGAATGTCTCTCTTGCTGTTTTCCATTTCCTCTATCAAAGCCTCCTTCGACTACTCTCGTCGGAAAAACCTGAACCCCGCCAGAAACGGCTCTTTCTGACGGGGTTCGGCCTCATGGGTGTTATCTTATATGAAATTATTTTATGAATCAAGAAAATTCTTTGAATTTCCCTGATTTTTCCTGCCTACCAGGGCGCCCGACAAACGGCTAGGCGCCCAACATGGTTTTCATATCTTCCTCGGGCGTCGTAATCAGCTTCAGATCGAATTTTTCCTGAAGAATCCGAAAGACCCCGGGCGTAAGAAAAGCGGGTGGCGTCGGCCCGATGCGCATGCCTTTGATGCCAAGGGACAATAGCGTCAGAAGGATGGCGACCGCCTTTTGTTCAAACCAGGACAAAACGATCGACAATGGCAATGCGTTGACACCGACGCCGAAGGCATTGCTTAGGGCAAGGGCGATCTGGATGATGGAATAGGCGTCATTGCACTGGCCGACATCGATAAGACGCGGGATGCCGTCGATCGCGCCGAATTCCATCTTGTTGAAACGGTATTTGCCGCAGGCCACCGTCAGGATCACGCCGTCTTTGGGAACGAGTTCCGCCAGGCGTGTGTAGTAATTTCTCCCGGGCTTGGCCCCGTCGCAGCCACCGATGACAAAGAAACGACGGATCCTGCCGGCCTTGACCGCGGCGACGATTTTATCCAGAAGACCAAGAACCGCCGTGTAATGAAATCCTGTCGCGATCTTTTTGCCCGGCGCCTCCGGCAGTGAAGAACATTCCCGCGCCGCGGCGATAACTGCCGAAAAATCACGTCCCTGGACATGCCTCACTCCTTCCACGCCTGCGATGCCGGTCGTAAAAAGCCGGCTGCGGTAAGAGTCCCTGGGGATCATGACACAGTTTGTCGTCACGAGGATCGCTCCCGGGAATGCGTCAAAATCCTTCCGTTGTTCCTGCCAGGCGTTGCCGTAGTTGCCGACCAGATGCTTAAACTTACGCAGTTCCGGATAACCGTGGGCCGGCAACATCTCGCCGTGTGTATAGACGCCGATGCCCTGGCCTTCTGTCTGTTTCAAGAGCTCATAGAGATCCAAAAGGTCGTGCCCTGTCACAAGGATTCCCTTGCCTGCCCTTGTCCCCGTTTCAACTTCGGCAGGACGGGGTTCGCCGAAACGCTTGACGTGCGCCTGATTCAATAACTCCATGACGCGCAGATTCATCCGGCCGCAAGTCAAAACCAAAGACAGGAATCGCTCGATATCGAAATCGACATTGGTCAAGGTGGCAAACATGGCCTCATGCATAAAAGCGTCTACCTCGTCGTCTTTTGCTCCCAGCTCGCGGGCATGGTAAGCGTAGGCGCCGATGCCCTTTAAACCAAAGATCAAGGTATCCTGCAAAGATGCGATATCTTCATTCTTGCCGCAGACACCCTTGACCGTACAACCTGCGCCGTTTGCTGTTTGTTCACATTGATAACAGAACATGCTCATGGTCGCTTCCTCCTATGGATGACGCATTTCATTTTTCCTTTATGGCCCCTTCTATGGTCACGACGATCTTCTCGACAGGAATCTCTTTGCCTGCGCGAGATAATGCTTCCTCCACGATCACGTTCAGCCCTCCGCAGCAAGGCACTTCCATGCGGGCAATCGTCAAAGAACGGATCCGATTTTGTCGGAACATCAGGGCCAGCTTATCGACGTAAAGATCAGTCTGATCCAGCTTGGGGCAAGCCACCAAAAGAACCTTGCCTGAAAGAAAATCCCGATGAAAATCAGGATAGCTAAACCCTGCGCAATCAGCCGCAAGCAGAACATCCGCATCCTGCAGATACGGCGCATCAACAGGAACAAGCGCCAGCTGGAGGGGCCAATTCCTCAATTCAGAAACGGCGCTTTCTGTTTTTCTGCCGATCCCTAAGGAAGCCTGTTTCTCCTCAAGACGCTTGGCCAGATTTAACCCCCGACACCCTCCTGTCAACGGACAGTAATCCGCCGCGGACGGACGACTCTCCTGTTGTCCTGCGGCCGCCTTTTCATCAAACGCCTCAGCCGGCCGCTCAATGATACGGATTGCGTCCCGAGGGCAAACGCCGAGGCACGCGCCCAGGCCGTCGCAATAGCTGTCGCTCACAAGCTTAGCCTTACCATCAACGATTTGAAGCGCCCCCTCCCGGCAATTCGGGATACAAAGGCCGCAGCCGTTACACTTCTCTTCGTCGATCTCGATAATTTTCCTGATTGTCCGGATCGCCGATCTCATGGTCTTGTCTCCTTTTCTGGAGACAAGCATAACGCAAAAAGAAAAAGGCGTCCTTGACCTGAGTCAAGTTTTCAAACATAAAAACAGGAGAAAATCAAAGCGGTTCGCCGCTGCTCAAGCGTTCGAGCCTGGCTCGATCCAGAATGAGGACATATTTTTTGCGGAGTTGGAGGATGCGGCGGGCAGACATCTTGCGGGCGATACGAGAAAAGGTCTCAGGAACAATCCCAAGCCTGGCGGCTAACTCATTCTTCCTGATATCCAGCTCAAACTGATCGCTATGGCGCTGGACAGCCATATCCAGGAAATATTTAGCCATCCGGGACGAAGCGCTTTTGAGGGATAACTCTTCTATGAGACTGTTGAAAAAACGGAGTTTCTCGCTCAAGGAAGCCAGGACAGACAGGGAAAGATCAAAATGCCTTCTCATCAAATCCAAAAACTGTCTCTTGGGAACATACAGCAACTCGCTGTCCGTCAACGTCTCGGCAAAAGCCGGATATCTTTCAACCCCGCCGACAAGGACCGCTTCGGCGACGGAGCCGCCTTCGGAGATGACATGAAGGATTCTTTCTTCGCCGGAGACGGAAAGTTTATAAACCTTAACCTTGCCGCTGAGGACAACGAAGAATCCGGCGGCAAGATCCCCTTCGCGGAATACCGTCTCACCGGCTGCAAACCTGCGGCGGATGGAAAAGTTCCCGATGGCGTCGAGGTAAGCCGGGTCGATGCGGCAAAACAAAAAACATTTATGGAGAGGCAAACTGGGGGACATGGCCATACGATACGTTTTAAAATTCGGCATGTTGGGTTACGGCGGGATCACAAGAAGGCAATGCGGACCCCCTTGAGGCAACATTTACAGATGGGACTGCCAAAAAAATTACGCAGGGCCGGCCAGGCTGCTCTTGACCAGGTCGCTCACCGTCTTGTTGTCGCAGCGGCCGCCTGTCCTGGCCAGGACCTCCTTCATCACACGGCCCATATCCTTGAGTGACGACGCCTGGGTCTCTGCCATCACGGCACGGACGACTGCTTCAAGTTCCTGACGGGACATCTCCTGGGGCAAATACCCCTTGAGAATCTCCAGCTCTTTCTTCTCCTTATCAACGAGATCCTGGCGCCCGCCCTTCTCAAACTGGGCGATGGATTCCTGGCGCTGCTTGACGAGCTTCTTGATGACGCCTATAACGTCGGCATCCTCGAGCTTCTCCGCCTTCTTCTCAATAGCGCAGTATTTCATTTCCGAGCGCAGAAAGCTGATCGTCTGCGTGCGCATCTGGTCTTTGGTTTTCATGGCCTCCTTAAAATCGGCCATGACCTTTTCTTCAAGCGTCATATCCTGCCTCCTGACATTCTCTATCTAAACCAGATCCTTGACGCCCGCCTCCCGGGGATTCCCGATAAATAATATATACAGAAAACGTCAAGGATTTAATTCGGACGTATCGTTTAGTTCGCCTGCCCCGCTGAGGCGGTTCCGCAAGTGATGCCCTCGTTAAAAATACCACGACATGCCGACAAGATACATATTGGCGTTGATGCCGCCGTTCGGTTCCTTGATGGATGCATTGGACACATGACGCATCCTGTAGCCGACATTGACGGCAACGTTATCCTTTATGAAATATGTCAGGCCTGCGCCGCCAGCCGAGGCGAAATTGAACTGTGTTGACTGTTCATAGGTATGCAACGTCATGTAGTACAGCCCCGTTCCTCCCTCTATATAAGGATAAAGTTTCTTTGTCAGAGGATAGGAATAACGTAAATAGAAACCTGCGCCCATCTCTGCGTTGTTTTTGGGCTGAAAAATGTGGCCCGCGAAGACTTCATAGATCAGCTCAAGCATCCCCTTGGGTTCGAAGCCGAATTTTTTTGTGAACGGCTTGAGGTCAAAACCGAAACGCACACCCAGAGGAATGGCCTCTTCGTCGCCCTGGTTCTTCAGGTCCGCCTGGATATAACCCGTGAAAAATCCGACTTCCTGCAACCATTTGCCGATACCCTCCTGCGGCCTCTCGGCAAAGGCGGGAATGACAAAACAGGATGAGACCAAAAGGACGATCAAACCCGCTACCGCAAAGCCACATATTGATTTTTTCATGCTCTGCTCCTTTGTTAATGGGGCGTGTTTAAAAATATATGTCCGCCCAACAAACGCACGAAATCTCTTTAGGCAGATACCGTCTCTTTCGGCCTTTCCTGAAAGCCCTCCGACAGCATGCCTGCAACGGTCTGGGCCAACCACGGACTCAAAGACGCCACTTCGATCTTTGTGGATCCCTCGTCAACGGGCGTAAAGAATAACCCCACCTGCGTGGTGTTCACAAACCCGGTAAAATTCATCGCGGCCAAGTAGGCATCATCCTTGCCCGTCAGATACACATTGGCGCCTTTGGACTTGAGAATTTCGTCGGCGCGCAGGAAAGCCTCGTGTCTGGTCTTCTTGACGATAACGACCTTGGCATCCGCACGCGCCCGTTCCAGGTGGGCAATAGACGTCCCCCATACCTCTTTGCCAAACTCCTGGATATGGACGCAGCCGCCGCACAGAACAACGGCGCTTAAGCAAAAAAAAGCAAGGGCGCCTCGCCCTTGTAATTTATCCTGCATCCATGTCCTGCGCGTATTCATATCGTCCTGTTATAAGACCGCCCCACCATTCCTGAATAATATGCCTTTATTATATCTAATCTGATAAAAAAATCTACCTTAAAATCTACTCGTATCATGCGGCAGGCACCGATGCCGCAACGACCGCCGCATGCCCTTTGATTTTATGGCGATATTGTCTATAATAACTCTATGATTTACGATCGGTTCCAACAGGAAGCTATCGATGCCATCAACGAAGGGTGCTCGGTCATCGTTTCGGCGCCGACAGGCGCCGGAAAGACAGCCATTGCCGAACACGTCATCACCTCCTGCGTCGAGCGGCAGACGGGCGTCATTTATACGGCGCCCATCAAGGCCCTCTCCAACCAGAAATTCAGGGACTTCCGCCGGCTCTATGGCGACGCTATCGGCATCGTGACCGGCGACATCTCCATCAACCCGCACGCGCCCGTCCTCATCATGACGACGGAGATATTCCGCAACAGGATCCTCGACGACCCCCCATCGCTCAAAAAATACTCCTGGGTCATCTACGACGAGATCCATTATATCGATAATCCTGAGCGCGGCACCGTCTGGGAAGAATCCCTGATCCTTTTGCCGGAACACATGAATCTCCTCGGACTCTCCGCGACAATCCCCAACATCGACGCGTTTGCCTCCTGGCTCAAGGCCATCCATCGCAAAGACGTCAAGATCGTCATCGAAAACAACCGGCCCGTCCCTCTTCACATCTTCTTTCAATGCCATGACCGCGTCACGGACAAGATTGACGCCGCCTATCATCCCGGCAGGCCCAACCGGCTCGACACCCTGATCGAACGCCTGGAATCCCAGGGAGGGCTGCCTGCAATCTATTTTGCTTTCAGCAGGAGAAAAACGGAAGACCTGGCGTATGAATTACGCGGGCATCGTTTTCTGACGGCCGAGGAAGAAACGCGGATCACAGAGCTCTTTGGCTCCCTCTGCCGGAAACACGGCCTCCAAGATAATGCATCCGCCAAGGACATCTTCCCTCTCGTGCGGCGCGGCATCGCTTTCCATCATGCCGGGATGCTGCCGACGCTCAAGGAAGTCATCGAGCAGCTCTTCACCAGTCATCTCTTGAAACTCATCTTCACCACAGAAACGTTCGCCCTCGGCATCAACATGCCGAGCCGCTCGGTGGTTTTCGATGACTTGAGAAAAATCTACGGTCGCTATGCCCGCAACCTCAAAACAAGGGATTTCTCCCAGATGGCCG
>CAZAYJ010000011.1:0-14265 GCA_964489335.1 uncultured Planctomycetia bacterium | reverse complement strand
AAGGCGGGGATATCCGCCTGCGTGACCCCATCCGTGTCTTACGCGCGAAAAAATCGTTCTGGCCATGGTCGAAGACATAAGAAATCTGACCCTTAGGGAATTGGACAAGAATTTGACGGCCGGCGGATTTCCCGCTTACCGTGCCCGCCAGGTTTTTGACTGGCTCTATAAAAAAGGTATCGGCGATTTTGCCGCCATGGCGAATCTGCCGCAGGATCTTAAAACATTTTTAAAAAGTTATTATACGATCTCGTCTCCCGTCATCGAAAAAATCCAGACATCGGCTGACCTGACACAGAAATTCCTCCTGCGCCTCAAAGACCGCTCCCTGATTGAAAGCGTCTCCATTCCGGCCAAATCCCGCCTGACTGCCTGCCTGTCTACGCAGGTCGGCTGCCGCTATTCCTGCGCTTTTTGTGCGAGCGGAATGGCGGGTTTCAGGCGTAATCTTGATGCCGGCGAGATCATCGGACAGTTTCTGACCATTGCCGCCCATGTGCCCGGCGGCCATATTTCGAATGTCGTCTTTATGGGGATCGGTGAGCCCCTGGATAACTATGAGAACCTTTTGCGGGCGATCCGGATCCTCAATGACGAGCATGGGATCAAGTTGGGCGCCAGAAAAATGACGATCTCGACCTGCGGCTTGGCGCCGGCCATCGAACGCCTGAGCCGGGAAAAGCTGCAGCTGGAGCTTTCCGTCTCTTTGCATGCGGCGACAGATGAGAAACGCAGCCAGCTTCTGCCCGTCAACAAACGTTTTCCGCTCGAGACGCTGATGCGCGCCCTGCGTGTGTATGCCCAGGCGACAAAGAGGAAAATCACTTTCGAGTACGTGCTTTTGCGCGCCTTTAATACGACGGTGGAGGATGCGCAGGCGCTGATCAGTCTGATCCGCGGTCTCAATGCCCGCGTCAACCTGATTCCTTTTAATCCGGCAGCCTCCCGCCTCGGATTTGAACCACCGGTGAAGCTTGAGGTTTTGTTTTTCAAGAGCTATTTGGAAAAGCATGGTGTGGATGTAACTCTGCGCTTGCCACGCGGCAGCGATATCAGCGCCGCCTGCGGCCAACTGCGTTATCAGACGCTTCAAGGAGAAAAATAGCATGTCACCCAAAATACATACAACGGAAATAAAGGTGCGGTATGCCGAGACGGACAACATGGGGATCGTCTATTACGCCAATTATCTCGTTTGGTTCGAGGTAGGGCGTACGGAATATCTCTTGAGCCAGGGTATGGATTACAGGGATGTCGAGAAAGACGGGTTATTCATGGCTGTGGTTGAGGCCCACTGTGTCTATAAGGCCCCGGCGCGCTACGGCGAGACCGTTGTTGTCTCCACCTGGCCTGCGGATGTCAGGAATTCCAGCCTGACATTCGCATACAAGGTCACCCGCAAGGGCGAAGATAAAGTCCTCTGCGAAGGATACACATCCCATGTTTTGATCGATAAGGATCTGAAGCCGAAGAAGATCCCGGAAAAGATCAAAGCGCTCTTGAATTGACGCGAAATGTTCTTCTGCGCTAAGAGATTATTTCTTTTTTTTCTTTTTATGGCCTGTGCCGGTTGCGCGACTATGCGTCAACCGGGCGCTCCTCCGGAGCAGCCTCCGGGGACGGGTGCCGTCGTTATCGACAGCGCCGCAGAAGTGCAGATCGGCCGCAGCATGGCCCAATGGATCATTGCGCCGCAATATGCGCCCTGGAATGATGCTGTCGAACAGCGCCGGGCCAATGAGACCGGCCGCAGGATCGCGGTAGTCTCAGACCGGCGTGATATCATTTATCACTTTCAGATCCTTGATATCCCCGGTTATGACGCCTTTGCGCTTCCCGGAGGTTTTGTATATTTTTCAAGGGGATTGTATGAAGACCTTGATGACCTTGGACGGGCGGCTGTCTTGGCCCATGAGATCGCGCATGTGGCGGCCCGCCATGCCGTTGAGCATATGCGGTCGGTCCTGGGAGATGAGGTTCTCGTCGGGCTGATATGGGCCGGTCTCAGACAGCAAGATCCCCAGGTCTCGCGTCTCATCTCTGGGGCTTCAGATGCTGTTTTTGATCTCTTGAGCCGCGGCTATAGCCGCAAAGAAGAGTTTGAGGCGGATGCGCTCGCCGTCAAATATCTGGCACGCGCAGGATATGACCCTTATGGCATGGCAACAGTGCTGGGATTCCTGGCGAAGCATAGAAAAAAGGAAGGCAAGATGCTCGAGATGTTGCATGCGCCCGTAGGCATGGCCGAGCGTATCAGAAGAGTGAAGAAAGAGGCGAGAGGTGCCGTCGTCGTGCCGGGGTTGTAGTACGGCCTGCATTGTTTTGTGCTATAATAATGCTTATGGCAGATCAGGAAAAGACCGCTGAACCGAAAAGAAAATCCATCGTCATCATCGACGACGAAAAGGACATCCTGGGGTCTCTTTCGAACTATCTGGAGAGATACGGTTACAGCGTTGAAGCGGTTGAAAACGGCCAGGACGGATTAAGGCTTGTGCATGACCGGCAGCCGGATCTTGTCATCCTGGATTTGATGCTGCCGGATATCGACGGCTCGGATATAGCGGCCCGTCTTCAGGAAGACCCTCTGACAAGCCATATCCCTGTTATTTTTTTGACTTGCATCGTGAGGAAGTCGGAACAGCCGAAGCCGGGCCGCGTCGGCAAGCGCTGCGTCGTGGCTAAGCCTTGTTCGCCCGCCGAGATTCTTGTGCGTGTCAGAGATATTATCGGTCCGGCCATGACGTCTTAAAGAGAGAAGGCTGTGTCAGCCGAATCCTTGGAAATTTTTTTAGGCGCTGCCGATCCCGGCGGCGTTTTTGTTCATGAGGTGGTTGTATGCGTCTGCAGGTATTTTTGTCGCATGCCGGCGTCTGTTCCCGGCGCAAGGCCTTTGAGCCGATTCAAAGCGGCCGCGTGACCGTCAACGGTCAAAAGGTCACGGAGCCGTCTTTTAATGTCCATCCCTCGTCGGATAAGGTCTGTCTTGACGGCCGGCCCGTCGGGCTCTCCCAAAAGATTTATATTTTGCTCCACAAGCCGCCGGCGACGATGAGCACGGTCAGCGACCCCCATGCGTCCAAGACCGTCTTGGAGCTTATCCCGAATCATTTGAGAAGCGGGTTGCATCCCGTGGGCCGCCTGGATAAAGACACGACCGGGCTCCTGTTGTTGACCAATGACGGGGAGCTGACACATAAAATGAGTCACCCGTCCTATGAAGTGGAGAAGGTGTATAGGGTTGTTTTGAACAGGGATGCCAGAGACAGCGATATCCGCCAGATCAGCCAGGGCGTTTTCCTTGAAGGGCAAAAGACATCGCCATGCCGCATCGTCAGACAGGCGCCGAAGGAACTGGAAATGACCATCCATGAGGGGCGCAAGCGCCAAATCCGCAAGGTCTTCGCCCTGTTTCACTATCATGTCGAGAAGCTCAGGCGTATCCGTCAGGGAAGTCTTGAGTTGGGCAGCCTCAAAGAGGGGGAGTGGCGTTTTTTGACGTCTGACGAAGTGGCCGGGATGATCCGGGGATTCCGCAGGCCGCCGAAAGGAAAAAAAGCAAGATGATGGGCCCTTTGTTGCATCGCGCGCCCCGTATGGTCTTTTGCGACGCCAAAGGCGGGGTATTCGTCCACCCGTCGTTTAAGGCGCTTGGTTTTGACGGCCGCAGGTTTATTTTACCTCGGCAGGAAGAATGGATTACTTTGCCCGTCGGAAGCAGCTTTTTCTATCTCCCGGGTCATCGGGCTTTCGGTTTCGATCCTGTTGCCGGAAAAGAGGTGGAAGTTGATAGACGCACCGTCTTTCCTGCGGCAGGCTTCATGATCCCCGGCTATACGCGCCTTTATCTGCCGGCAGCCAAAAAATTCGACAGTCGGCTTACGCTGCCCCTGTGGCCTTACACCGCCGTGGGGTATGCCCACGGAAGATTCGTGGCGGCGGCTGTCCGCATCGACGCCGGCGCCAAGCAGAGGCCGTCTTGTTATGCGGACAGGCCGTCGATCATCAAGGGCATACGATACCTGTCGCGGCGATATCCGTCCAACAGACTCCTAAAACACCTCAGACATTGCGCCCTGCAGTATAATTGCCGCAATGCGCAGAATCTTTTTCTGGGCCGCTGGGAAGCGCCCCTGCCCGTTTCTCCGTCGTGTAACAGCCGCTGTCTGGGGTGTTTGTCTCTCCAGGACATTGATTGTACTTCATCCCACAGCAGGATCCGTTTTGTCCCCTCGGCCGGCGAAGTGGCCGAAGTCGCCATCCATCATCTGAAACATCCGCGCGCCCCCATTGTCAGCTTCGGCCAGGGATGCGAAGGCGAGCCGCTTCTGCAGATCGGCGTCCTCCAGGAAGCCATCAAACGGATGCGGCGCGCCACGAACAGAGGGACCATCCATCTCAACACCAATGGATGCGATGCGGCCAGCATCAGAGCATTGGCGGCCTGCGGTCTTGACAGCGTGCGCATTAGCATCAATAGTTTTCACCCGCGTCTCTACAGGGCTTATTACAGGCCCCGGGGCTATACGTTTGGCGATGTGGTCGCCAGCATCAGGGAAGCCAAAAGCAATGGGTTGTTCGTCTCCTTGAATTATCTGACTTTTCCCGGCTTCACCGATGACGCGGATGATGTCGCGCGGCTCATCTCTTTTTTGAAGGAAGGGAACGTAGATCTGCTTCAACTAAGGAATCTATGTATTGATCCGGTTGTTTTTTCCAGAAAAATGCGGCTGCAACGCAAACGACCCCTGGGGGTTCTTCACATGATCCGGCGGATACAGCAGGAGGTTCCGCGGCTGCGATTGGGCTATTTCAATCTTCCGAAAGAAAATTTTCGTCTTTCTCTTTAGACTGGAACGCGTTATAAGAATATGTTACACTTATATTTATGAGATATCTTCGAGCAGGAGCCTGTTCCTCAAAAGGGCGCGTTGCAGGGCCGCATTCCCAAGAATGGTTTAGTCCATCAGAGAAAACAACGAATGGTCTGCCTTTGTTGACGCACCCGCGGGATTATTTTCCAAGGCTTATTTCCAGAATCGCATTGACGGGTCGTTCAATAACGGGATTTACCGTCATTGAGATCACGATGATTGTCGTCGTAGTTGCCATTCTGGCATCTCTGGCCGTCGTCGCCTATTTCCGCGTGACCTCCAAAGCCGAAAATACGGAAGCCCTGAATAATCTTGCCGCTGTGCGCAAGGCGCAGGTGTCGGAGTTTGCCGAGACCGGGACATATGTTAATGCCACCGACACCGAAGAGATCAACAAGCTTCTGCCGGATGTCGATATCCAGGACAAGAATTTTACCTATAAGGTCGTCAATGCCACTGCCGAGGATTTTGCCGCCGTTGCCGAGCGTGTCGGCGGAGACGCGACGGGCGAGAAGCCTATCGAGATCGCCATGTATTCCGACGGCCACGTGGACTATACGTATTCTCCCGGCTCGTCTTATGGAGGCGGCTATGGCGGTTCTTCCGGCGGTTCCTCAGGCTCCGGCGCAGGGGCTTCCGGCGGCGGATCAACCGGCGGGTTGTCGGGAGGGTCAACAGGGAGCTCTTCCGGTTCGTCTTCTGGCGGTTCATCGGGCGACTCATCGGACGGCTCATCGGACGGCTCTTCCGGCAGCGATTCGGGCGGCGGAGCCGGCGGCGGCTTTGCCCACGAGCCCCTTGCGACGATCATCGGCCTTCTTCAAGGGACGACCAATGGCGGTTATTATTATAACTTGGTCAACACAGAAGGCACCAGATTGACTTATGAGAACCTGGGGAGCGGTGTCCTGGGTCTGTATATTCCTACGTGGTGGTTGGATTTTTATCCGAGCGATCCCTATATCGTCAACACCATTTATATCAATTCGATATTGGATTCCAGCTGGAGTTCGGCGGCCATCGCCACCATCCTTGTGCATGAGGCCGTGCATGCCGATTATGACCATAATATGGATGCGCGGGCACAGGAGATGGCTGATTCCCTTGGCGTTGACGTCACTGAACTGACGTGGTTGACAGATCCTGTTACGGGCCAGCAGGTGCTGTCGGACAGTATCCAGCAGGAATATCTGGCTTTTTGCCAGGAGGCGCTGTTGTGGCGGGAGATTCGCGGCAGTGAGACAAATGAGGAACTGGATTACGTGCTGAGTCTTTATGAGTCCGACGAACAATGGGGGACGGACCTTCTCTATTCAGCTGTTGCGCAGGCCTATGCCGGTTATCCGATCTATGAGCTTCCTATCCAATGAGGAAAACGATGACGCGTAAAATCCTTATCTGTTGCGTGTTTTTTCTGGGAGGTGTTATGGCAGGGTGTTCTCCGAAGATGCGCTATGAACTTTACCGCGCCGAGGATCCCGAATTGAATATCGCCCTTGAATATCCGGCGGGTTGGCTTGTGCAAGAGCACAAAGATGCGAAGGCTGGCTATACGAACGTCCTTTTCATCGACAATGATACCACAAAAAAATTCAGGCCTATGATCGTGGTGATGGTCAAAAAGATCTCTTCGTTGAAAGACCCTTCAATGACGCCCCGGGCTTTTGGCGGTGCGATCGTGCGGACCCGCATGAAGATGGCTCCGGCCAAGATCCTTGAGGAACGCAAGATTACGATCGCTGGCATCCCCGCCGTCCAGACCGCCGTGACGTATCAGGCCATGGAACGGCTTCATGCCGCGGGGGATCAGACCGTCCCTGCCAAAGAGACGATGGCGGTTTTCAAAAAAGACGATGTTTTTTACGTCTTGCGGTTTGACGCCGGTCTGAAGGACCACGCCCTTTATGAAAAAGCCTTCCGCCACGCCGTCCGCACTCTGCGGTTTCTCCATTGACCTCCGGTCAACTTTCGGTTTGCCTTCGTTCGTCAAAAGATTTGACAGATCCGGCTAACGTGTTATTATCTCTATGATCAGTAACACGAATGGCTGTGGATCCGGGAAGAGGAGGATGTCTTGTCAAAATTGTCGCGTTTCGGCGTCTCCATGGAAGAGGAGTTTTTGAGCCGCTTCGACGGCTACATGCGCCGCAAGGGATACAAGAACCGCTCGGAGGCGATTCGCGATTTGATCCGCGGCGTTTTCGTGGCCCAGGAATGGCAGGAGAACGAGAAGGTGGCAGGCGCACTTCTGGTCGTTTATGACCATCACAGGCGCGATCTGGTGGAAAACCTTCTGACTATCCAGCACGACGCCCAGGAATATGTCGTGTCCACGCAGCACATCCATCTGGATCACCATAATTGTCTGGAGATCATCGTTGTGCGCGGCCGCGCCAGGCGCATCCAGGAGCTTTACGACCGGATTCAGGCGCTCAAGGGTATCAAACATACGTCCTTGAGTATGGCGACCACGGGCAGCAGGATCCTTTAGCGTCCCGTAGCGTCCCGTCTTCGGCGGTCAGGGCCTATCCATGCATCACAACTTCATTGACGCCTATTCCCATACGGATTCATTTTTGTGCCGCCGCGACCCCCGCGCAAAGCTTTTGGTCCTTGGTGTTTTTATGCTGTTTGTGTTGTTGCAGCCCCCCGGAGAGATGCGCGGACTTGTTTGTTATGGCGTTCTGTTGTCGGTGATCTTCGCTTTTTCCCGCCTGCCCTTGCGACCGATCGCGATGCGCATCCTGGCACTCTTGCCGTTTGTGCTTTTGACGGGGTGGTCCATGCGCGGCTCATCGAACGGCGGGCACCCGGCCCGGGACCTTGCCGTCATCGTCGTCAAGGCGGTGGAGGCCATGACGGCTGTTTTTCTTATGGTGGCGACGACGCCGTTCCCGCGCCTGCTCAAGGCCTTGGAAGAGATAAGGTGCCCGGTGATTATAATCCGGATGTTGTCGTTTTTGTATCGGTATATCTATCTTATCCTCGACGAGTTCATGAGGATGCGTCAAGCCCAGTTGTCGAGGACTGTGGACGGCCATTCTTCGGTCGGCCGCAGGCTGAGGGTCTTTTCAAGCATGCTCGGCCATCTGTTCGTCAGATCTTATGAAAAAGGGGAGCGGGTCTATCTGGCTATGTGCGCCCGCGGCTATGACGGGACGGTCCGCGTGATGACGCGGCCGGAGCCGATGCGCGCAAACGGATGGGTGGACGGTGTGTTTTTGACGGTATCTCTTGGGGTCCTGGCCGGCGTGGAGGCTTTATGTCTTATGCTGTGGAAATAGAGCGGCTTTCTTTTTCCTATCCCGACGGCACACAGGTGTTCAGAGACCTATCGTTTTCCATTCCCGAGGGTGATTCTGTGGGTCTGATCGGCCCCAACGGCGCCGGCAAGACGACATTGCTGTTGCATCTTAACGGGATCCTGCGTGGCGACGGAAAGATCAGGATTTTTTCCAGGGAGGTGTCCGACGAAAACCTTTCCCGCGTCCGCAGGGACGTGGGGCTCGTTTTTCAGGACCCCGACACGCAGCTTTTCATGCCGACCGTCTTTGACGATGTCGCCTTCGGGCCGTTGAACATGGGCCTGCCGCAGGATGAGATCGGCCGGCGCGTGCACCAGACGCTCGGGGCCGTGGATATGGATGCTGGCGCGGAACGGCCGTCGCATCATTTGAGTTTCGGCGAAAAAAAGAGGGTTTCAGTAGCGACGGTGCTTGCGATGGCGCCGAGGCTTCTGGTGCTCGATGAACCGACCAGTAATCTTGATCCCGGTCACAGACAGCAACTGATCGAGATCTTGAAAGGAGTCTCGGTCACCAAGTTGATCGCATCCCATGATCTGGAGATGATCCGGGTCCTGACCCGGCAGGTCATCCTTTTGAGCGGCGGCCATATCGTTGCTTACGGCCCGACCCGCGAGATCCTTTCCGACCACCAGCTTCTCAAGAACAACGGTTTTTTTCTTCTCTCCTGATTTTCGGCCGCGGTATTCTCTTGTTTTTCATCCCTTCCTTTGTCAAACGTCGTATTTTGTGGTATAGTAATCTTGTCAAAAGAAGGGTGGCATATATGGTTTGTTTTATATGCCCAATGTGATTTTTAGAAAAGGTCTCTGGAAAAAGCCGGGGGCCTTTTTTATTTTAATCCAACAGTCAGAACTTTACGGAATCCAGTCTGTATGACAAACGGTGTAAATGACCAGGCCGCATGATGGGTTTGTCGTGAGGCACGCCATGGATTATTTAGAAAAGATCCTGAATCCCGGAGACGAAGACCTGCCGCTGGCCTCCAGGCTTCTCTATCAGCTGATCGACGAGAAGTACCGGACGCTTTTGGATGAGTCGAGCGACCTGATGGGCATTGTGGACCGCGACGGCAAATTTATCTACGTGAATAGACAGCTGGCAGACTCTCTGGGGTATACCAAGAAGGAATGTCTGAATATGCATATGAACGACATCATCGCTCCGGAGAGCCGGGCTGTGTTCGCCGAGAGGGCCAAGGAGTTTCTGAAGTCCGGACGACTGCGGATACAGGATTTTGTCCTGAAGACCAAATGGGGCGGCGAGATCACCGGAGAGATGAATTCCGTCGCTTTCTGCGACAACTTAGGCCGTTACTGCGGCGCCAAAGCCGTCTTCCAGGTCAGAACAAAGCTTCTGGAGGTCCAGCGGCTGGAGAAAAAATACGAATCCATGCTCGAAGACGGCATCGACACGCTGGATTACATCATCATGATCCTGGACAGGAATTTCCGGGTGCGCTGGGCGTCGTCGAGCGTGGGCAGGTATTTCGGCCTTGATAAAACAGATCTGGTCGGCCAAGACATGCGTAAGATCTTCGGGGAGAATTTCAAAGGCTTGATTTTAGAGCATGATCTTTTTCTGCGGGGTATCCTTGCGGCCTACGAAGCCAATATCTCCGTCGAGAACATCGAGTATCAGATGAAGAGGCCGGGAAGTCCGGATATCGATTATATCGAGCACTGGAGCTATCCCATCACGCACGGGGAGCTCAACGGCGGCCGCGTGGAGATCTTTCGGGATATCACCCGCCGGAAAAAATCAGAGGAGATGCTGGAGTATTATTACAAGAAAATCCACACCATTATGGAGCATGCGGTGGAAGGCATTGTGGAGTTGCGCACAGACAATACGATTCAGTTTGTCAATAAGAGCTTTTCGGACCTCATGGGGTATCTCGAGTCCGAAATGGTGGATCGCAGTCTTTATGATTTTATTCTGCCGGAGGAGCACCGGCGCCTGCCGCCGGTCAAGCTGATCCGCAGGGCCCAGGAGATTGTCTTCGTCAAAAAAGACGGCCACTATCTTTATGCCCTGGCGTCCAGCATTCCCCTTGTCTTCGGTATGCAGCCGCCCCATACGCTGGTATTTATCTCTGACATTACGGAAGCCAAGACGGCGTCCATCAAATTACGGGACGCTAACCTGATGCTGCGGGCTCTCAATGCTTCGTTGGTCGAGAACGCGCTGCGGGATGTGCAGACGGGCGTCTATAATTACCGCTATCTTCATGAGAGGCTTTATGAAGAGGCCCAGCGCGCCCGCCGCTATTTCAGGTCGTTTGCCCTCATTATGATCGATCTGGATTTCTTCAAGGCCGTCAATGATGCCTATGGTCATCTGTTTGGGGATGCGGTCTTAAAGGGTTTTGCCGATCTTCTGAAGGTTAGTGTACGCGCGACGGATATTGTGGTTCGTTCCGGCGGAGAAGAGTTTGTCGTCTTCTGCCCGGATACGGACGGTTTTGGGGCCTTGACGACGGCCCGCAAGATTGCCTCGGCGCTGAAGCAGAGGCCTCTCGGTAACAGGGATCGCCGCGTGACTGTTACCGCCAGCATAGGGATCGCCTCTTACCCTGAGACGGGCGTTTTTGACCCTATGGCCCTCTTGAATGCTGCCGACCAGGCGATGTATCGTAGTAAGGCCCAAGGCCGCAACCGTATCACGGTCTTCCATAGGGAAGAGGCAGAGACGGGGAAAACACAGATATCGACCCATAAAAACTCCGACGGGGATTTTATCCTGAAGATGACGGAGAGGTTACGGTATGTGAATCTGAAAAACGAAGAAGTCGTTCTGGAGTCGCTTGCGCCCCTGGCGCGCAGGACCAACGAGATCCTTGGTTACGACCCTGGCTATACAGACCGGATCGTTAAGAATGTAGAAGGGTTGTGTTTGAAGATGGCCCTGCCTGAAGCGGATGCGTTTCGCGCCAGGCGCGCGGCGCTGTTATGTAATCTTGGTTTTTTGAGTCTCCCGCGGGAGGTTTTGCGCAAGCCTTCTCTCAGCGAGCAGGAACGGGCGCTGATACGCCGGCATCCTTTCTTCAGTATCGATCTCGTCGGTTCCATCGCTTTTCTCGCCGTCCTTAAGGAAGACGTCCTGGCCCATCATGAACATTTTGACGGTTCTGGTTACCCGCGCGGCCTTAAGGAAGGGATGATCCCGATGGCCTCCAGGATGATCGCTGTGGCCGAAGCTTATGAGGCGATGGTTTCTCCTCGTCCTTCCCGCGCCACGCCCTTGAGCCGCAAAGAAACAGCAAGCGCCATTGCCAAAGAGTCCGGTCGTCAGTTCGACCCTGCCGTCGTCGCCTGTTTTCTTAAACAGATCAAGTGAATTTAGGCCCCCTCCGGGCAGATTTTTCTGCCCTTTTGGTGTCTCATTTTGAGACTCGGAAGGATTTAGGCGCCATCTTCTATAAAGATATGTGACGCATTCGCAGGAGGTCAATTCTCGCCTTCCGGATCAAGAGGTATGCATTCGCCGTTTCAGTGTCAGCCCTGAAGCAAGCTCTGCTTTTTAGAGTGGGATAACGAAGAGTTGACTTTTAGTCCTGTTGTGATATATTGGCTCAAATCTTTTAAAATACGGGTTAACCCCATAAAGGGGTAGACCTTCGCATGCCACAGAAAGTGGCACACTTGCTAGACCGATGAAGCAAGGTGTGGCTCATCCGATTGAGCCAGGTAGAAGGGGATAATTCCGCCAAAGGCGGAATTAAGGAGGTCATGATGAACAGAATGTGGATAGGCATTGGGGTTGTGGCGGCGGCATTGGCCGTAGCCGGATGTGCGACGACTAAGTCGAGCTCATCCTCATTGGAGAACCGCGTGCAGGTTCTTGAAAGCAAGGTTCAGGCGCTCGAGGGGTCATCGGTGACGTCAGAGGCGCCGGCTTCTTTCGAACAGGGGTCTTCCGGCGTTACGGCCGCAACAATGACGAAGAAACAGATTCAGGAGGCCCTGAAGAATGCCGGTTACTATGACGGCAAGGTTGACGGCAAGATCGGCCCAAAGACAACGGCCGCCATCAAACAGTTCCAGAAAGATATGGGCCTTAAGGCCGACGGGATTGCCGGAAGAAATACAAAAGAAAAGCTTTTGAAATATCTCCCATAAAAAGAATAGCCGGCCGGCTGTCCTTTGATGGGACGGCCTGGCCGGTCATCCTTTTCAGAAAGGCAAGATAAGAAAATGTTCTCTTTGCGTTTTGCGTTTGCAGCATTTGCGATTTTGTGTTTTGTTTTATCAGGATGTGGTAAGGACAATAGCAAGAAACAGAAGTTCGCGGTCGAGGAGGGTGTTCTGAATTTAAGTGAGGCGGATACTCTCCTTTCAGGATCACGCGATGAATCTGTAGAGCTCGTGGACAACAGCCAGCAGGCGCAGACGCAGGTGGCTGTGGATGTTCCTGTCCCTGAGGAGACAAAGGCGGCCCCGCAGGCGGCCGTCGTTCTGGGTGAGACACCGGACGAGAAAGGCATCCAGACGGCCCTGAAGAGTCTCGGTTTTTACCGGGGCGGGATCGACGGTAAGATCGGCCCGAAGACAAAGGCGGCCATCCGCGAGTTTCAGCAGAAAAACGGCCTGACGGCCGACGGTAAGGTCGGACCAAAGACCTGGGCGGCGCTCAAAGCAGCCTTGGATGTGTCGCAGAGCCCTCGATCATAGACGACCCGAATATCAGCATGGTTCCTTCCCCGGACAAAAAACAACTTCCCACAAGGCATGCGAGACTCAAAAGCTGGGTCTCCGAGATGGCTTTTTTATGCAAGCCCGACCGTATCGTCTGGATCGATGGCTCAGAAGAAGAGAAGAAGCGTCTTGAAGACGAGGCCGTGGCAACCGGCGAGGTGATCCGGCTGAACCAGGAGAAGTTACCGGGTTGCCTATATCACCGGACGGCCGTCAATGACGTTGCCCGCACGGAACACCTCACGTTTATCTGCACGAAGAAAAAAGAAGACGCAGGCCCCACGAACAACTGGATGTCTCCCCGCGATGCTTACCGCAAGGCCTCGGGTTATTTCAGGGGGGCCATGAAAGGGCGCACGATGTATGTGGTCCCTTTCTCTATGGGGCCGGTGGGTTCTCCTTTCAGCAAGATCGGCGTTGAGTTGACGGACAGCATCTATGTCGTGTTGAATATGCGCATCATGACGCGCATCGGCCAGAAGGTGCTGGATTTTCTCGGTGCCGACGGTGAGTTCACCAAATGCCTCCATTCCAAGGCAGACCTTGATATCGACAAAAGATTAATCCTTCATTTTCCGGAAGATAACGCCATCTGGAGCGTCGGATCGGGGTATGGCGGAAACGTTCTTTTGGGCAAGAAATGCCTCTCATTACGCATCGCCAGTTACATGGGCCTGCGAGAAGGATGGATGGCCGAACATATGTTGATCATGGGCATCGAGGAGCCCAACGGCCACGTAGAATATATTGCCGCTGCGTTTCCCAGCGCCTGCGGCAAGACAAATCTCGCCATGCTCATTCCGCCGGAAGGCCTTAAGAGCAAAGGGTATAAGATTTGGACCGTGGGCGACGACATCGCTTGGATGCGGATTGATTCCGACGGGGCCCTCTGGGCGGTTAACCCTGAGGCCGGGTTTTTCGGCGTGGCGCCGGGAACGAACTCCAAGAGTAATCCTAATGCCATGGCGATGATCAGGAAGAATACGATTTTTACCAATGTTCTCCTGAAAAAAGATTTTACGGTTTGGTGGGAAGATGGCGATGAGCCGCCTCCCCCAGAGGGTATGGATTGGCAGGGTCGGCCCTGGCGGCCCGGGATGAAGGATGAGCACGGCAAGGCCATCAAAGGGGCGCATCCGAATAGCCGTTTTACGGCACCGGCGTCCCAGTGCCCGTCGATATCTTTCCGCTTGGAACATCACCATGGTGTGCCGATTTCAGCGATCGTTTTTGGCGGCCGGCGCGCGCACGTGGCGCCTTTGGTGTACGAAGCCTTCGGCTGGCAGCATGGCGTTTATGTCGGCGCGACCATGGCCTCTGAACGTACCGCTGCCCAAATGGGCACGGTAGGAGAGGTCCGCCGCGACCCAATGGCCATGCTGCCTTTCT
>CAZAYJ010000010.1:0-14365 GCA_964489335.1 uncultured Planctomycetia bacterium | reverse complement strand
ACTCCTCGGCCCAGAGGGTGGCTGTTTTTGCCTTCCGGGCAACGGACGCCGGCGCTGACGGCTATGCGACAGACATGAACAAGATCGTAGTCAACCGGCTGGCCGCGACTGACACGACCTCCGACTGGAGGGACTACATCGCGGCGGCCTATCTGTCCGACGGCACAGTCAATATCTTGGGTACAGTAGCCGCCAACACCATCACCTTTGGTTCAGGCGCGACCACGATTTTCTCGGTGCCCAATGCTTCTAACAAGACATACACCTTGAGCATTGTCATCAAGTCCACCTTGCCTCTGGGCGCTGACAACAAGGTCTTTGCTTTCTCTGTGGATCCCAACGATGACATCACGCTCAATACCCCTGCGACCTCAAGCTTTGCGGCCGCCGCGGCCCTGACTGATAACGCGACCCTGACGGTTGAGGCGACCAAGCTGCGCGTCCGTGGCGCGGGCGGGGAGTCTTCCATTAACGTCAACGCCGGCGAGAGCTTCACGCTGACAGTCACGGCGATGGATACCAACAACAACATTGATGCCGACTACGACCCGGACATGGTGCGTAATATCACCTTCTCGGGCGCCTCAACATCTATTTTGGGCAATGTGCCGACAGCCACCGATTTAGGCGGCGGCCCGACTGAGTTCGGCCTGCCGACGCCGATCCGCTTCTCCGGTGGCGGCAACACCTCAACTATCACAACTGTCCTTTATCAGGCGGAGACCGCCTACATCGTCGCAACCGATGACAGGGATCCGGCCTTGACCACGACAGCCCAGGACAGGCTCTGCGTCATCGTGGCCGGCGGTTCGGCGGCGACGCTGGCCTGGAGCACCCAGCCGACCACCAAGGCTGTTGCCAATGCCCCCTGGAAGCCGTTTGTTGTGGCGGTATCCGATGCCTACGGCAACACCGCTTCTTCTTCAATTGACGTCACGATCACGCCGACAGGCGGCTCGACGGGCTCAGGCGCGACTGACACCGTCACCGCTGTTGACGGCCTGGCGACATTCTCGAACTACTTCGTGACCTGCCCCGGCTATCCGGGCTATGTGACGCTGGTCGCATCAGGCGCCGGGGTCACGAATTCCGCCGCCTGCAATACGGTGACAGTTGATGAAAAGTATACTGTAGTCGTCAGCCTCAAGGATTCTGTCAACGCTACCGACCTTTCGGAATTCACCTACAGTGTCACGGATGCTTCCAGCGGCGCCATGCTTATCCCCGAGACCCCGACCAACAGCCCCTTCACGCTTTCAGGCTCCGGGTCACTGGGCTACGGCACCTATAACTTTACTTTTGCCAAAGACCTCTATGTCGAGACCACGGCCGAGAAGACCCTCGATGCTGAGGCTGACGGCCTCGACGGCACCTACGACAATACAGTCAATATGACCGTTTATATGACGTCTATCGCCGAATCTACGGCGGACTACCGTGTGCAGTCCAGCTTCGTCTACGACGAAGACGGCGAAGACCTGGCGATCCGCCTATGGCTGGAACGCAGAGGCAAGCTCATCTATAACACCGCGACCAACAAGCTGGGCTCAGGCGCCTACACGGCCAAGGTTGAAGTCTACGACGAAGCCGCTGGCCAGTGGTTGAACACGATCTATCTGACCGCGCCTGATCCTGATGACCTGACCAACGGTACCTACACTAAGACCGTCACCGACATCCTGACCGCCGGCAACGAATTCGGCCGCGCCCTGACCGCCGGCAAGACGTATTTTGCCAAAGGCACCATCTATTATGGCGGTATGACAGGCGCCGCCAACGCCTATGAGGTCGGCACGACCTTTACTATCACCATCACGCAAAAGCTGGCCCAGGAGATCATCAGCAAACTCGGCCTCTCGGAAGGCGAGACCCTGAGCGGCAAGCTCTCGACATTGGAGACTTCGATCCAGACGGCGGAGTCCAACATCAAGACGCAGGTCGCCGGCGTCAAGACCGACACCTCCAGTATCGTGACCGCCACCCAGACGACCCTGCCGGAACAGATCAAGACGGCCACGACTGACATTCAGTCCAAGGTTGAGACCTCAATGACCGCCGCGATCCTGAACCGCGAGACGATTGTCATGCAGGGCGACTCCATCACGATCCAGTACAGGACGTATCCGGGCGTCTCGCCCGTGATCACGGTCTATGATCCTAAAGGCGTTGCCAAAGTTCTGGCGGCTCCAATGACTGAATACGCCGCCGGCCTCTACGGCTACACCATGACATTCCTGGCGAGCTGGAAACTAGGCGATTATTCCATTGTTTGTTCGGAGTCAACCTACGGCACGATCGACGCCATCACCATGACGCTGACCTCGGCCGATATCGAGAGCGTCTCCAGCGACATCTCCACCATCATGGGCAGCGTCTCGCCCATCCAGGACATGAACGCCAAGGTCCAGGCGTTCTCCGCGGCCTTCAGCGTCATCGAGCAGAACATCCAGAAGGCCTCCGAGGCCTTAGCCGGGGTCAGGGGTACGACCGAAGATATGATGGGCGCGACCAGACAACTGGAGACCATCCACCGCAGCTTAAAAGATATGTCGTCTAAGATCCACGAGATGAGCACTTCGACCGACATGAAGAACATCGAGAAGCTCTACGAGGTTTCCGAACAGGGCTCTCAGAACATCACCTACATCCGCAACAAGACCCAGGAACTCAAGGCCCTGATGCTCATGAACCAGCAGATGGTCGAGAACGTGGCCAAAGAAGAGCCGGTGGTGCAGACGTGGTTTGAGTATACATGATGAGAAGGCAAAAAAGAGTTGTTGGAAGAAACTATCTAAGTTGGTAAAATAATAGGGGTAAAGGACGGTTGGTTTCCCAGAGCCTCATCCAGGACCACAGATGAAAATTTCCAGATGTTGTATCATTTTGGCTGTTTTGTCTTTGAATCTCGCTGTTGCGTTCGACGCCATGGCTAATATTGTTGTGCGCGCCGCGGTCGTCAATCCTTCCCAGACCCAGAGCCGCAAAGTCCCCTTCAAGTCTTATCTGCCTAAGGAGATCAAACCTGAGAATGTCGTGGACATGGGGGATTTGAATATTGCTTACGACCCTAAAGAATCCGCTTATTACGTGTATAAGGATTTCGACTTGGCGCCTAGGGAGTCCATTCTCGTCGAGATTGAGATGGAAGACGTCTGGAAAATCCCCGAGGAAGAGATTGCTTCGATCAGGACGGAAGCGGACAAGGTCACTAAGCTTCTGGAGCACACGGATTATTTTGAGCGGGCGCAGTATCTCAAAAGCAGCATCACGGAAAAGCTCGACAGAATTGAGCGCTCGCAGGAAGTCGTCAATCCCAATCCCGGCGGCTATATCTCGGATTACCGCGAGAACCTCAAGCTCCTGGATGCGGTTAAGGCCGATCTGCAGGCCGCAAAAACCTTGATGACGGAGGCCAAGCAGGTATCGCCCATGCTGACGTGGAAGCTGATTATCGCGGTCGTGGCCTTCCTCGGCCTCCTGGGGTTGATCTTCTTTATCATCTGGCTCAAACAGATCAAGAGCATTTCAAATCTAACGGAAGATTTCAAGACCCCTTCGCAGGACATGCAGCCGGAGCCCCTGGCGCCCGAAAAAGGCGAACAGTGGCAGGGAGGGGAAGAGGAAAAGAAGTCGGATCTCTCCGACATTGAACGACGCCTGAAGAAATAAAGTGTTTTGGAAAAAAATTAGGATTTTTTTAGAAGGCTTGCCTCTTCGGCAGGCCTTTTCTATCTATGAAAATGAGTGCCGCAAGACGGATTCTTATTGAAAAGCTTTTTTTGTTGGGCTATACTTAGGGCATATTGGTCTCTAATCGTATATGGAAATTGAATAATGAGACAAAACAGGACAGACCCAAAAAGTCTCATAAAGGAGGAGAGTCATGCGCATATTTAGGATGATGACGGCTGTCATAGCGGCTGCGGGGCTCGTGGCGGCCCTCGTGGGTTGCGATACCATGGGAGAAAATACTAAGACGGGTGCTTTGGGCGGCGCGCTTGTAGGTTCGGTCGCCGGTGGCGTGATCGGTCACCAGTCGGGCCACGGCGTCGAAGGCGCCCTGATCGGCGGCACGGTCGGCGCCCTCGGCGGTGGGCTAATAGGTAATTCCATTGACCAGAAGCGCACTAAAGAACAGATTATGTCCGGCAAGGAAAAGCTGGGTATTTCTGATGTGATCGTCCTGGCCAAGTCGGGGATGACAGATGACGCCATCATCGCCAAGATCGCTGAAACAGGTTCCGTCTATAATCTTTCCGTCGAGGAAGTCACGGCCCTCCAGAAGGAAGGCGTCTCCAACCGCGTTATCAACTACATGATGGGGACGGCGAAGAAATAATACTTGACAATTTTTGTCGGATATATAACAATACATGCATAGATGCCTTCAACCAATTACGGAAGGAGATTGTTATGAGACTCAGACCGCGTTACTTCTTGCGGGCAATTGCGCATTGCAAGGAAGGTTGCCGCAAGAGCTCCTGGACACGAGCCTAAACTGTCCGAGAGCGATGCGCCCCGTTAGAGACGAGGATCCTGTATCCATCTTTTAACGGGGCCCTTGCTTTTTAAATGACGGCATAAATCGCGCGCCCACCAACGGAGGCGACCATGCGCGTAGAGATCGACAAAAACGGCACAATCGTCATTTATGATTTCAGTCCCGCGCAGGCGTTCAAGGTAGCTATGCGTATGGAAGAGGATGGCATCCATTTTTACGAAGATTTAGCCAGAAAAGTAAAAGACGAGGAAGTCCGGCGCGAAATCGGTTTTCTTGTTCAGGAAGAGAAGGCACACCTGAAAACGTTTCAGGAGTGCCTGGATGCCGTCCGGAGCGGCGCCGATGACGCCTTTGAAGAGGATGACATTGTCCAGTACGTTTCTTCGAAAGTCTTTGACGCTTCGCAGGAGACCGCGGAAGCATTGCGGATGAATCATCGCCATACAGCCTTGGAAGAAGCGTTGCATATGGAAAGGCGTTCCATCGTCTTCTATGAAGCATGTCTTTGGCGGGTATCGGATCCTAAGGCCCGGGGGGCTGTGACGAAGATTCTCGCCGAGGAGAGAAGGCATCTGAAAAAGTTCGGCGAGCTTTTGCGTATTAAGTGCATCCATTCCGGGAAAGGGTGTTTGTTGTGAGGCGGGGGCGAGGGAGGTGGCGTTATGCATGACATGACGGCGGCAAATTTGCGTTCGGCGTTCAGCGGGGAATCGCAGGCGCACATGCGCTATAAGATTTGGGGAGATGTGGCGCAAAAAGAAGGTTTTTCTAAGGTCGGCATGCTTTTTCGTGCTGTCTCTTTTGCCGAGCAGATCCATGCGACCAGCCATTTTTCCGTCCATAAGGATCTGGCCGGCGCTTTTCTGGTTGACGCCATGGCCGGTTTCGGCATCGGCCGTACTCAGGAGAATCTTGCCAACGCGCTGGAGGGCGAAAATTTCGAGATCAACGAGATGTACCCGGCCTACAAGAACACAGCGGCGTTCCAGGGCGAGAAGAACGCCGAGAGGTCTTTCTTATGGGCCCTGGAGACGGAAAAAGAGCATGCCAAGCTGTTCAAGAAGGCCGGTGAAGCCGTGGCGGGCAAGAAGGACGTTGAATTGAAATCCATCTATGTCTGCAAGGTCTGCGGCTATACGCATGAAGGAGAGCCGCCGGACAAGTGTCCTCTCTGCGGCGCGCCGCGGGAGAGGATGGAGATTTTCAAATAAGTTGATAGGGAATAATTATCGACTCCTCGCTTAAGCACTTGAAAATTTATGCCACGACGCGTCGGCATAAATTTTCTGCGTAAACTCGGAGTTAACTTTGTAAGGAAGAACTAAAAGGGGCAAAGTTAATGTGCGGGATTGTCGGGTATGTCGGAAGTAAAGAAGCCGTGCCGTTCCTTCTTTCTGGCCTGAAGAGGTTGGAATATAGAGGCTATGATTCGGCCGGAATCGCCGTTGTCTCGGGCGCAGAGATTTTTCAGCGCAAGACAAAAGGCAAGATTCAGGATTTGGTCGATCTGATCGGCAAGAAACCTCTCCCCGGCGCTACCGTCGGCATCGCCCATACGCGTTGGGCCACACACGGCGCCCCTAATGATATCAATGCCCATCCGCATGCCAGTTGCGATAAGAAGTTCACGGTCGTCCACAACGGTATTATCGAGAATTATCTGCGATTAAAAGAGGCACTTGTGCGTCAGGGGCATCGTTTCGTTTCCCAGACAGACACGGAAGTCCTTGCCCACCTGATCGAGGAGTATTATCGGGGTAATCTTGAGAAGGCCGTGATCCGCGCCTTACGGGATGTCGAAGGCAGCTTTGCGCTTGGGGTCCTTTCGAGTCTTGAGCCCGGCAAGGTCGTCTGCGCGCGACAGGACAGTCCGTTGATCGTTGCCGAGGGGCCGGAGGGCCTGTTTATCGCCTCCGATGTCCCGGCAATCCTGGAGCGCTGCCGTCGTGTTGTTTATCTTAAGGATAAACAGGTGGCGGTGCTTAGCGGCCGCACATTAACTATCCTGGGGCTCAATGGCAAAAAGGCGCCGGTAAAATTCGACAAGATCGCGATGGATGCTGAGAGTGCCCGCAAGGGCGGATATCCGCACTTCATGCTTAAGGAGATTTATGAACAGCCGCAGGTTTTAAGAAAGCTTTTTTCTGGCGGCCGCCGCGAGATCAAGGCATTGGCGTGTCCGCCGGAGATCAGGCAGATCGTTATCGTCGCCTGTGGAACCGCCTATCACGCCGGCTTGGTGGGGAAGTATGTGATCGAATCGCTGGCGCGTTTGCCGGTCTGGGTAGATCTCTCCTCGGAATTTCGTTACCGCAGTCCTCTTGTGGATCACCGGACACTCGTCATCGCCGTCAGCCAGTCGGGGGAAACAGCCGATACCCTCGCCGCGGTGCGGGAGGCTAAAAAGAACGGGGCCAGGATCGTTTCCATCTGCAATGTCGTCGGCTCCAGTCTGACACGGGAATCCGACCAGGTTTTTTATACACTGGCAGGACCCGAAATCGGCGTGGCCTCGACTAAGGCCTACACGGCGCAGCTGGGCGTTTTTTACATGCTGGGGCTTGAATTGGCGCTGCGGCATAAGAAGATTGCGCCGGCGGCCTACAGGCAGGCCTGGAGGTTTCTGGTTCGTCTTCCGGCATTACAGGAAGAGATTCTACGGGCGCGCAGCCAGATTCAGAAGATCGCCTCACGCCATCATCACTTCGGCAGCTTTCTTTTTTTGGGGCGCAACATCAATTATCCTTCAGCCCTTGAGGGGGCGTTGAAGCTCAAGGAAATTTCTTATATCCCGGCTGAAGGGTATGCCGCCGGCGAGATGAAGCACGGGCCTATTGCGCTGATTGACGAATACCGGGCCGTCGTCTGCATCGCCGTGCAATCGAAGATCTACGGCAAGATGATTTCCAATATTCAGGAGATCAAGGCGCGTTCCGGCCGGCTCATTGCGATTGCCACAAAAGGCGACAGGAATATCCGGCTGCATACACCGGAGGTGATCTATATCCCCAAGACGGATGAATTCTTCTCTCCTCTTTTAGTGGCCCTGCCGCTGCAGATTCTCGCCTATGATATCGCGGTCTTCCGCGGGTGCAACGTTGACCAGCCGAGAAATTTAGCCAAGTCAGTTACGGTAGAATAATGATGTTGTATATTGTTTCGACCCCTATCGGCAATTTAGGCGATATTACCTATCGGGCCGTCGAGATTTTGAAGTCTGTCGATGTGATCGCCTGCGAAGATACGCGCCGCACAAAGATCCTCTGCGAAGCCTATGATATCAAAAAGCCCCTCTGCAGTTATTATGAATACAACAAGGCCGTCCGCGGAGAGTATCTTATGGGGTTGTTACGGGAGGGCAAGACGATTGCCCTTGTCTCGGATGCCGGCACGCCCGGTATCAGCGATCCCGGCTTTAACCTGATCCGCTCCGCCCTGGATGCCGGCGTCCCGGTGACGCCCATCCCCGGCCCGACAGCCCTCATCAGCGCCCTCTCCGCCAGCGGATTTCCGGCTAACCGCTTTTTTTTCGAAGGTTTCCTGCCCGTTAAATCCGCCGCCCGCAAGAAGCGGTTGAAGGAATTGGCTCTCCTAAAGGCGACCGTGGTCGCTTATGAATCTCCCCACCGTATCCTGGCTGCTCTTGAAGACATGCGCCAGATCCTTGGCCAAAGACCCGTCGCCGTCGTCCGCGAGATCACGAAGAAATTTGAAGAGGTCCTGCGCGGCGATGCCGGCGTCATTGCGGATCAATTACGCCGCCGGTCGAGGCCAAAAGGTGAATTTGTGGTCGTGTTCTGATGAATTTACCCGCACACCCTAAAAAAAAGGACCTGCTGTTTTATCTCCTGTTGTTCTTTTGTCTGGTTGTCGTCCTTTTGCCGTCTTTTCTGACGGCCGTCTTTCTCGACCCAGCCGTTTATAATAATTCCTCGGATACATTCCTGTATCTGGATATTGCCCGCCATCTGCAGGCAAGAGAAGGATTCCTCTGTACGTTTAACGTCTATCAATTCTGGAGAGGCATCGCCGCGCCGGCCGTGCCTTTTGTCCATGTGGGATTATCTGTTTTATTGGCAGGGGCATTGTCCCTGGGGCTTTCGCTTAAGGGCCTGATTCTGGGCGCCTTTGCACCGGCGATTGTCAACGGTCTGCTCGTCGCAGCGATCGCTCTGCGCATCTACCGCGACCGCGGCGTCGCTTTCTGGGCCTCTGTCATTCTCGCCGGGAGCGTCTGCATCCAAATCACCGTCTTGAGGATCCTCACAGAGCCGTGGAGCCTTTTTATCACCTTGTCGGCTATCCTGATCTTTGTTTCAAAGAAAGAATGGAACAGTCTGTCTCTGGCCGGGTTGGCGGGTCTGTTGTTTTTTGGTTTTTTGGTGCGCTCTGCTGCCGTCTTTTATCCTTATGTCTTTGCCCTGGCTATGGTCACGGCTCGGCCCGGCGAGGATAAGCCCTGGAGGCAGGCTATATTTTTTGTCGCCATCTATACGGCGCTTCTTCTGTTGTGGGAATGGTTTATTTTGTGGCGTTATGGCTTTATCTTTCCCCAATATCCCCTGGCGTTCAAAAATTATTTTTGGGCGACGCGCCTGACGGGCGGAATGTTTCTGGACAAGACACCGGCACTTATGCCTTTTTCGCAGGGCACCGGCTTTGTCTCTCTTGTGAGAGCCAATACGGCGCAGATGTTTTATGTTTTGTTTTGTGTCCTGCGGGTTCTTGTCATTCCTGCTTTCTGGGCGGTGTTCGTCATACTGCGCCGTGGCAGCCGCGCCGAGAAGCTGTTGCTATTTCTGGCTGTCGCGCAGATGGCGGCGAGTGTTTGGTTTTATCCCTACATGATAATGGGAGAATTCAGCTGGACGCGTTTCCTTCTGTTGCCTGCGGCATGCCTATTGATTCTTGGGGGAAGGGGGCTAAAGGATTTCTGCGCGAGGTTTCTTCCTAAGACAGGAAGAATTTTCTTTCATGTCGTTTTTGCGGTCATTTTGTTCGCCAACATCTACCAGGCCGTCCGCGTCCTGGATGTTTACTGGCAGGAAGACAAGGCCCACGTCAAGGAAACAAGCCTGAAAGCGGCTAAAGAGTGGGTTCTTTCCCATACGAAAAAAGGGGAGCTTGCGGCAACCACGGAATATGTTGTTGGTAACGTCGATCTGGAGAGGCCTGTTATTGTCCTTCCGAGCCACAACATGTTGTCTTTAAATAACTTAAATGATTTTTTTAGAATATTTTCTCCGCAGGTCCTTGTGTTTGAATACACCCTTCCTTTGGACAGATATCTTTTGGCTTCAGAAGGATATGTCAGGATGTTCCAGGCCGGCCCCCTGGTTGTCTATCGTAGAGATAAAGGCGTATCCCGATAAGGCAGGAGGGAGGCGGGAAAATCGGCTTGACAATGCCGGGAAAGCATGTTATATTTTTTGAAATGCCTTTAAGCCGGTTCTGAGAAACCGGCAAGGACAAGATGAATCATGACGCAGTGCATTCAGGACAATATGAAGACCCGCGCCCCCAAGACGCGGGTATTTTTTTAATGAGGCCACAGCCCTGCCGTTCTGTGGCAAAGGCGAATGCAAGTTGTCAGGCCGAATTAAATCCGCCGAAGTTTTAGTGGCGGATGGATCATAACTAGAGTGGCAAAAGGAAAAAGGATGAACGCATGAAGGAAAGAGCCAGGATTATGGACAAGGCCGGTTTGAACCGCGTTCTTTTGCGCATGGCGCATGAGATCGTGGAAAAAAACAAAGGGACGCAGGACATCGTGATCATCGGCATCTGCACCCGTGGGGCGTTTTTAGCCCAGCGGCTGGCGGCCTTGATCGGCAAGGTGGACGGCGTGACGCCGCCCGTAGGGCTTCTGGACATTACGCTTTACAGGGACGATCTGAGTTCCATCGCCCAGCAGCCGGTCGTCCATAAGACCGAGATTGACTTCGATATCTCGGACAAAAAGGTGATTCTTGTCGATGATGTGCTGTATACCGGCCGCACCGTGCGTGCAGCCCTGGATGAGATCATCGATTTCGGCCGGCCGCAGTTCATCCAGCTGGCGGTCCTGGTGGATCGTGGACACAGGGAGCTGCCGATCCGCGCGGATTACGTCGGCAAGAACATCCCGACGGCGCCGAAGGAAACTGTCGAGGTACGGCTGGAAGAATCCGAAGGCCGCGATGAGGTCGTGGTCCTGGAGAAAGACGCATGAATATGACGCGGAATCCTTCCTGGGAACGTAAGGACCTGCTGGGGTTGAAAGAGCTCTCGGCCGAGGAGATAATGCTTATCCTTTCGACCGCAGAGTCTTTCAAGGAGGTCATCGGGCGGCCGATCAAGAAGGTGCCGGCGTTGCGCGGCAAGACCATCGTGAACCTTTTCTACGAACCTTCCACCCGGACGCGCATCTCGTTTGAGATCGCCGCCAAGAGACTTTCAGCGGATGTCATCAATATCGCGACGGAGACTTCGAGCGTGCGCAAGGGCGAGACATTGATCGATACGGGCCGCAATATCGAAGCCCTGAAAGTCGACATGATTGTCATGCGTCATTCCTACTCGGGCGCGGCCGCCATGTTGGCCCGTCATGTGGGGGCGAGCGTCGTCAATGCCGGTGACGGATGGCATGAGCATCCGACCCAGGCGCTCCTGGATATCTTTACTTTAAAAGAAAAACTAGGTCATATCGAGGGGATCCATGTCGCCATCGTCGGGGATGTAGCCCATTCGCGCGTAGCCCGTTCCAATATTTGGGGCTTGACGAAACTGGGGGCCCGCGTGACCGTCTGCGCCCCGCCCATGCTGATCCCGCCGTGCATCGAACAGATGGGGGTTGCGGTGACGCATGATATCCAGGAGGCGCTCGCCGATGCTGACGCCGTCAATGTCCTGCGTATGCAGTTTGAGCGCGATTCGGGCGACGCCTTCCCGCAGCAGCTGGAATATTTTAAGAATTTCGGTATCACGGAAGAACGACTCAAGAAGGCCAAAAAGAATATTATTGTTATGCATCCCGGCCCTATCAACAGGGGGATCGAGATGTCGAGTGAAGTGGCGGACGGAACGAACTCCGTCATTCTGGAACAGGTCACCAACGGCATCGCGGTGCGCATGGCCGTTCTTTTTCTGGTGGCCCAGGCCAATGATAACCGCAAGGCGAGGCGGATGAAAGCCGCAAAGGCTGAAACGCCGGCGCCGGCGGCCGGCTCATTGACCGGCGAGCAGGTTTTTTCGGCCCTGGCCAAGCCGGCCCATACGTAAACGCCATGGACATCCTCATTAAAAACGGACACCTGATTGATCCGGCGGCTGCAGTTGACGGCGCAGCGGACATTTTAGTGAAAGATGGCGTTATTGCCGAGATCGGCAAGGAGATTCCGGAAGGGACACAAAAAGTCATTGATGCGTCGGGCAAGATCGTTCTGCCCGGTCTTGTGGATATGCACGTTCATTTGAGGGAACCCGGCCGTGAAGATAAGGAGACGGTGGCCACGGGAACGAAAGCTGCTCTCAGGGGCGGCGTGACGAGTGTCCTGGCGATGCCGAATACGACGCCGGCCATGGATACACCGGAACACCTGCGGATGTTGCAGGAGATCGTGCGTAAGACGGCCTCTAGCCATGTATTTGTGGCGGCAGCCATCACCAAGGCGCGGGCCGGCACGGAATTGACGGATTTTGCCGCCCTGAAGGACGCAGGGGCCGTGGCTGTGACCGACGACGGATCCTCCGTCGATAATGATGACCTCATGGCGGAGGCTTTTCGTCAGGCCAAAAAGTGCGGCCTTCTGGTGATCTGTCACTGCGAAGACAAGCGCCTGTCCCAGAAGGGCGTCATGAATCTCGGTCTTATGTCCACGGAGCTTGGTCTCAGGGGTATCCCGAAAGAGGCGGAATACCGCCGCGTGGAGCGCGACCTCAGGCTCGCGGCGGGGGCCGGATGCCCGGTGCATATCGCGCACGTCAGCTGCCGGGAGAGCGTCGAGCTTGTTGCCGCGGCCAAAAAGAGAGGGGAGCCCGTTACCACCGAGACGGCGCCGCATTATCTGATCTTTACAGACGAGGCACTGGAAACATATGACCCTAATTTTAAAATGAACCCTCCGCTGCGGACGAAGGATGACAGGGATGCGCTGCGTCAGGCCGTCAAAGACGGCGTGATCGACGCCGTTGCTTCCGACCATGCGCCGCACACGGAGAGCGAGAAAGACATAGAGTTCGACCACGCGGAGTTCGGGGTGACGGGGCTGGAGACGGAATGCGCGAGTCTGGCGTCGGAGTTTATCGCGTCGCATCAAATGACATGGGCGGATCTGGCGCGTCTCTTGTCATCGGCGCCGGCGAAGATTTTGGGCATCGATAAGGGCCGGCTTGAGGTGGGCAGATGCGCTGATATCGTCGTTATCGATCCCGGCAGGGAATGGATTGTGACCAAGGCGGGATTTGCGTCCAAGTCCAATAATTCGCCTTTTGTCGGCCGCAAACTTAGAGGGGCCGTAGAGTGCACAATCTGCGCCGGAAAGATCGCGTATACATCGAAGAATATTTCTCATAAGAGCTGAACATGAAGTTTCTCCTGACGCGGGAACTCGGCCGTCTGAGCCGATGGCTGCGGATCCTGGGCTTCGACGCCCGTTATGAGCCGTCGGATTCCAAGGCCTTCTGTATGCTGGAGGCGCTCAAGGAGGAGAGGGTCGTTGTCACGCGCAATATGCGTTTTGGCCGGCGGCACGGAGGCAGCGTGGTTTTCCTGCGTGCCAATGACCTGAAAGGCCAGCTACGGGAGCTTCGGGATCAACCGGGCCTTGCCGTTGACCGCAGCCGTTTCTTCAGTCGCTGTATTCTCTGCAATGAGCCTTTAACCGCGATTCAAAAGGCCGCCGTCGAAAAATCAGTGCCGCCGTATGGCTTTGGAAGTGTTGACGCCTATCGACGTTGTCCTGTCTGCCGCAGGGTCTACTGGAAGGGTACGCACTGGGGGAATGCGGAAGAAATCATCGAGGAAGTGATGTCGTTTCTTGAATCCTGAAAAGGATATAGGAACGAAACGAGGGAAGATGGAATTTGTTGCGGATTTCCACATCCATTCCAAATACAGCAGGGCCACGAGCCGCGATATGGATGTCGCACATATCGCCCAGTGGGCCAAGCTCAAAGGGATATCCCTGATGGGAACGGGCGATTTCACGCATCACTTGTGGCTTGAGGAGCTCAGGACCAAGCTGGAATCGACAGGCAAAGGGCTCTACGTCTATGATGGCGTTCATTTCGTTCTGTCCGCCGAGGTTTCGAGCATCTATGCGAAGGGCGGCCGGACGTACCGCATCCATAACGTAATCCTGGCGCCTTCTTTTAAAAGCGTTGACGCGATCAACAGCGCGCTTTCGGGTATCGGTAACCTGTCGAGCGACGGCCGGCCGATCCTGGGATTGGATGCCGAGGACTTGGCGCGGATCGTCTTTGACATTGATGAGAATTGCATTCTTATCCCCGGCCACATCTGGACGCCGTGGTTCAGTCTTTTCGGTTCCATGTCTGGGTTCGACACGATCGAGGCCTGCTTCGGCAAGCAGACGCCCAAGATTTTTGCGCTGGAGACAGGCTTAAGCTCGGATCCGGCGATGAACTGGCGCTTGAGTGCTCTGGACAGATTCAGTCTGGTGTCCAATTCCGATTCGCATTCGCCGCAGAAGATCGGCCGCGAAGCCAATGTGTTCAACTGCGACATGGCTTATCAGGAGATCCGCCAGGCGCTGCGCACAAAGGACAAAAAGAAGTTCCTCTATACCATCGAGTTCTTCCCGGAAGAGGGAAAATATCATTATGACGGCCACAGGCTTTGCGGGATCCGGTTTTCTCCTGAGG